>NZ_JBSFFY010000018.1:0-134587 GCF_053596315.1 Streptomyces sp. NPDC001732 | reverse complement strand
ACTCCGGCGGACAGTGCTTCATGACCACGGGACATCCGTCCTCCTGGACTCAAGATCCAAGTGTCTCGAGTGTCCAAGATTCGGGGGCAAGCCCCCACCACCCCCCAGACCCACACCACCACCCCCCAGACCCACAACCAAAAACCCTCCCCCACCCACAACAAAACAACGGAAAAACAGCAGCGCACCACCCCCTGCCACACAAGACCCAGCCCAGGAACCACCTGCGAGACCCGGCCACATCCGAACGACCAGACACAGGACCAGCCACCAGCACGAAAGACAAGCACCCACCCCACACCCAAGGAACGACTCCCCGCGAGCCCCACCCATAACCACCACACCCCCCAGAACGAAAACCAACCAGAACAACAACACCAAAACCCACACCAACCACAAAAACCCCGAAACAAACCAACACAAAACCAAACCCCCCAACCCCCCGAAACCACCACCCCCACCCAGAACACGACAACAAAGTCCTTGTCAGCGTGCACTTCTGGCTTCCCCGCGATGGTGCTGCGTGTGATCATGAAGCGCAGTAAGGATGGGGCAACCGGGGGTTGAGGCTGATGAACTGGCGTCGCATCACCACATGGGTGAGGTGCAATCGGTCTGCACTTGTATTCGCGGCCGGAGTGCCCCTCGCGGTTGCTGTTGTTCTTCTGGTGCTCGGGCCATTGTCATGGCTGGTTGCTGGCGACACCGTGCGCGTACTGACAGGCAAGGATCGTGCTGACGCAGTCAACGCTGTGCGGCAAACGGTGCTGGCGGCGCTCGCAGGGATCTCTGTTCTGGCCGGCCTGGTGTATACAGCGCGCTCATACGCGCTGTCCCGCCGAGGCCAGGTGACAGAGCGATTCCGCGCTGCCATCGAGCAGCTCGCTTCCGACAAAATCGAAGTACGACTCGGCGGTGTGTACAGCCTGGAGCATGTACTGGCCGAATCCCCACAAGATCACACAGCTATCGTGAATATCCTGGCCGGATTCATCCGCCACACCACACACCGCGGTACATCAAGTGCCTCTCTGGCTCTGCCCCACGAGCGGAACCCGTCATACCATGACGTTGCTTGGGGCATCGAGCTCCCCGCCGACCTTCAGGCCGCAGCCAACGTTCTTGCCCGACGTCCAGACCGGCACGAATCGCGCCGTGTGGATTTGCGCAGTGCAGGGTTGGCCGGACTCAGCTTGCGGCACTTCGAGTTCGACTCTCCGCCCAGTCTGTCGTGGATGTTTCTGACCTCAACCGACCTGCGCAGGGCCGACTTGCGAGGAGTGGACTTCCGACGGTCAATCCTCAACTATGCAGACCTCTGTCTCGCCTGGCTGGGCGAGGCCCGCCTGGACGGCGTAGGGTTGTTCGCTGCTGACCTGCGCGGCGCCCACATGAACGAAGCAGTATTGGTGCAGACCGATCTACGCGCCGCCGATCTGCGGGATTGCGAAGGGCTCACTGCCCATCAGCTCTCAGCGGCAGCGATAGACACAACCACACGGCTTCCCGACGTACTTCAAGGCGATCCATGGGTTGTGGCCCGTCTTGAGGATTGTGACAGTTGGGACAGGCTGCACGGGACTACTACCTGTGCCCCTCCAACCCCTCAACCCCCTCAGGCGCACCGGAGCCCTGCCGGGCTGTAACGCGGAAGTCGTCCTTGTCATGCTTCGTAGCACGGGCTGATCGAGCAGCACCGTGTCATTGGACAGGGGTGTTCGCCGATCGCGGCCACGAGTTCGCCGCGTACCGCCGCATCCCCTGGTCCCAATGACCAGTAAGTTGTGCAATCCCGCTGCGCAAGAGGATTCTGACACGACGTGCGCTGATCAACATGTTGGCATTCTGTGACCCTGCTGCTGTCCGGCACCCGGTGTCGCTACCCACCAGGAGCTGCCGAGCCCTGTGCATCACCAGGTGCGCTCAGCCGTCCACTCCGGCTTCCCACTTGCGTCGGCGCAGGACGTAGCCGCTGAAGAGATGTCGGCTCCGGTCGAGGAGTTCCCCCACCTCCACACCGCAGGACCGCATGTCCGGCGACGGACGCCAGCGTTGCACGGATTGCCCGACCAGACAGCACTCCGCCTCCAGTTGGTGATCACAGGCACGGAAGGATCCCGGTGCGAGTGGCGGGAATGGGCGGCTCAAGGCCGAGCCACCAGAGGTGGAGAACAGTTCAGAGCGTACGACCCGCATCCGGTCCTGCCGCTGCCCCGCCACCGGCCGACTGGCTGCCCCAGGACGACCCGGACCGCTTCGTCTGGAGAACAACTCGCGTCACTGCGTCCGAAGCCGGCCTCGCAACCGGCAATCGCGTTCTGGTTCATTCGGCCACCGTGATCGCCGGCCACAGAGACCGCACGTTATGGGCCGACGCCCCGCGACCTGGCCGGATGCACGACGCCACCGCTGCGCGTAACGAAGGCACCAGCATCTGCTTCCAGCATTTCCCCGACGTGGAGGTTCTCCCGGACGACGGCTGCCCCGGTCCACGACGTGGTCACCCGGGCCAGGCAATAACACCACCGATGAAGCCGAACAACAGCGCACTTCCACCCGTACACGCCCGCTGGGAACGCCACCGGCACCGGCACTCGTCCGACCGCATCACCGTCGAACACGCCCTCGCCGACCACAAGCGCTGGAAGCAACTGACCCGCTAACCCCCAACTCCCCTGCCACAACGTGCTTTTCGGGGAAACATCCTCTCAACCTCTGATCGCCTTTCACCCCGGCCTTCTGCGCCCCGGGCACAGTCGTGTCACTGTCTCGGCCGCGGCCGCCGTTTCCACGATGCCCTGGTCTTCCCTGCGGGCCGGGCGGCGGGGCTGGTGAATCGGGCCGCCGGCCCGGCGTGGTTCCTGCTTTGTGCACGCGGCTGCGGCCCGTCGCCACGTCCCACACTCGTGCCGTGCCGTGCCGTCCGCACGGCCCGCGCCGAGCACGAGTCGCCCGTCGTGACCGATCGCCGCCGCCCTGCTGTCGTGCCCGTCGAGGACCAGCCGGAGCGCACCACCGGGAAAGTCCCACACGAGCACGACCCCGCCGTGGTACGCCGCCACGGCGACCCGTCCGTCACCGCTGAGGCACACCGAGTTCGGCCAGCGGAGTATCCGGTCCAGCCCCTCTCGGCGGCCGTCGAAAACCCGCAGGCAGCGCCCCTCGGCCAGGTCCCAGAACCGCACGGTGTACAGCCCGGCGGTGATCGCGTACCGGCCGTCACCGCTGATGCTGAGCCTGACGGGCTCCTCCTTCGGGTCGACCGGTGCCGCCACCTCCCGCGGTCAGCGCCCCTCATGGACGTCCCACACCCGCCGCACCCCGTCGCACACACTGACCGCGCGTGTGGCGTCGTCGGTGAAGCAGACCCGGGCCGACGGCGAGGCCGGCGTGGCCTCCATGTCGAAGAACGGGTCGTGCACCGCGCCGCGCTCCTGATGGGTGCACCAAGCAACGCGGCGCGTGCCGCTCGACCCGCCGGACCGGACCGCCGGCTGTCGGCCGAGCGGCGCGTCGGCCCCGTCGTGGTCGCCGCGTTCCCGGTGCACCCCGGCGAGGAGTCGGCTGGCATCGCCGGGTCCGGACTGCCCGGCGGCCACCGCGTCGAGCGCCACGAGGAGGTCCTCGTCGGTGATCTCGCCGCGCCGCCATCGCAGCAGACCGGGGTTGTACGTGGCGTTCAGGTGCTGCGGATCGACGGCGAGCGCGGTGGCGAACGCCTCGCCAGCATCGGCCGGACGGCCGAGGTCCAGCAGGGAGACCCCGCGGTTGTTGAGCTCGTCGGCCCGCAGGTCCGCGGCCGCCGGGACCGGCCGCGGATACGGGGACCCGGTCACTCGCCGGTAGAGCTCGACGAGTTCACCGGCGAACTCGCCCATGGAGGAGGGCCGCGCGGCCGGGCCCGGGCTCAGGCTCCGCTCCAGCAGATCGGCAAGCCCGCACGACAGGCCGGGCATGCCGGGCTCGGCCCGCCTGCGCCGGATGGCCGACGCCTCACCGCCCACGGCACCGAACATCCAGCTGATCCCGCCGGCGAACATCTCCAGCACGGACACGGCCAGGCTGCAGATGTCGGAACGCCGGCCCACCTGCATGCCCGTCCCCTGCTCGGGCGAGGCGTGGGCGGGCGTCAGACCCCAGCTGGACACCAGCACGCCCGTGCCTGCCGGGATGCCCGTGGGCACCGGCCCCGTGGCTGTGACCCGCACCCGGGCCGGGCCGAAGCCGGTCACCTTCACGACGACCCCGCCCACGGGGGCGTCGAGCAGTACGCCGACGGGCTCGAACGCCCTGGTGCACCACCCCCCCGCCCGTGCGCGTGGTCCAGCCCCCAGGCAGACTGCACCGCCAGGTCGAGAGCGCGGGCAAGCGCGCCGGCCGGGTCACCCGCGTACAAGCGGCGGCCGTCGATCCAGTCACGCAGGCTGCCGTCGGCAACGTACCCGGCGAACACCCGCAGAAGCCCGTCCAGAACACGTACGCAGCGGCAGGCACACACGTTCGGATACAGGCCCCGCAACACCCAGATCTCCACCCCGGCCGTGAACAGGTCCCGCTGCGCACCGGTACGGAAGAGTTCCGCCTGCGGGCACTCCACCGCCAGATCGGTCGCCCACCAGACGCCGGACCCGATACACCAGGCCCATACCACCACCCTTGCGCACCCGGACAACCTCATAACGCCCCTCCAAGGCGCCCGCGGCACCGGACAGGTCCGGCCCGGTACCAGACAGAGCGCAAGCAGGCCCGCTCACCGTTCTTCATCGCGGTAATGACCGCAGACAGGGAGGTGCTCGCCATCGTCTGGCACGGTGAGACCAGTCCTTTGCTGAGGCCGCCGATCATTGCCGGTACGCGCTGAGGGGACATCGTTCCTGCACGGGCCGTGTCGGCATCCGTCGGCCTCTTCGTGGTGGGGTGCGGTGGCGGTGCCGGGGAATTGCGGTGATCCTGGCAGAGGAACGTGGCTGTCTCGCACGGGCCAAGTGTGTCGGTAGCCGCGCTGTACAGGAAGGCGACGGCCATGACAGCGATGCCGAACAAGACACCGCCGGGGCACAGGGGGTCCGGCAGTGCGAAGGTCGATAGTGCGTCCCAGGTAGCCGGGGCCCTGTTGATGCTCAGCGGGCCGCTCAGCATTCTCGTGGGTGCGTCGGGTATCGCAGAGGACAACCTGTTCGCCGCTTCGACCCGGTACGCCTACCGGTTCGATCTCACTGCCTGGGGCGTGATCCACCTCGTGGTCGGTGTGGCGCTCGTGGCCGCAGGCCTGGCGATCCTGACGAACAAGAGCTGGGGCCGGGGGGCCGGTGTGGCGGTGGCGGGGATCAGCCTGATCACTCAGTTCATGTTCGTTCCGTACTACCCGGCGTGGGCCATTCCCGTCATGGCACTCGACCTCGTGATCCTCTTTGCGCTGACGAGGTTCCATGTGGGAGCCGACGACAGTCGGTGAACCCGAGGCAGGGCGGCCACGATCTCGATCCGGGCGCGGGGGCGGGTGGACCAAGAAGCTGCTTCGTCCCTCGCGATCACTCCGAGGCCGTAGTGGCGGCCCGTCGTGCTGGGCGCATGGCACTGCCAGTCCCCGACCTGGTTCCAGGCGTGGGCGTTGCGGCACGGGTCGAAGTTCAGCCGGGCGGGGTCGAGGGGGAACGGGGCGCAAATGGTGCACTGCTCACCTCGCGGAATCCGTTCGCTCCGGCATAGCCTCCGTGGTGGCCGTCGAGGCTGGCCGCGAGCCACCACCGGCGCTTGCTCGGCTGCGGGCATTCGGCCTTGATCGTGGTGCGCTGCGCCAGTTCGACGGTGCGCGCACAGTTCCAGGCGTCGTGAAGGCGCATGATGTCGTCGAGAGAGTGACGACCAAGAGGTTCTGCCGCTCGCTGTACTCGTCGGCGGGGCTGAACCAGGCGTCGAGAACCAGACGGCGCACACCGTCCTCGTGGAGGGCCATGCCTGGCATGACAGAGATGCGGGACCAGATGAGGCGCCGGACATGTCGTCGAGGAGCGGGGTGACTTCGTAGTCGGGGCACTTGGGCATGACCGGTCCAATCGGTTGGTGCGATTGAGGTGGGTGGTGACTGGGCACCGGATGGGGGAATGTCGGCTGCGGGACCGGGGCCGGTGTCCGGCCGCAGCCGCACGAGGTACTGCCGGCCGGGCTGCGGGCCGCGGACCTGCCGGACAAGACCGACGCGGCGGTCGACGGCTCTCGTCTCCGGGCCCTCGAAGGGGGCTCGCACCGGCTCTTCGCCGGTCGACCGCGCGCGTCCGGGCAGCAGGCACCACCTGATCGCCGGCCGGCACGGCACCCCCTCGGCCGTCTCGCTCACCAGCGGAAATCGTCACGACGTCACCCAGCTGACGCCACTGCCGCCCGCGACATCCCACATCCGCGGGGTGTGCGGGCGGCCGAGACACCGGCCGGGCCAGCTGCTCGCCGACCACGACAAGCACCGCCGTCTCCTCCGGGCCCGCGGCATCCCACCGAAGACCGCCCGCAAGGGCACAGCCCACGGCTCCGGCCCGGACAGGACCCGCTGGGCCGTCGAGCGGATCTTCGCACAGCCCCACCAGCTCAAACGGCTCCGAATCCGCTACGAGACACGGGATACGGGCCGGTCCACATGTGGGACTGCTCCAACTCGCCTGCAGCATCATCTGCTTGAGACGACTCCGGACATCACTCTGAAACGACCAGTAAAGACCGTGTCCTATGTGGTGAGGGGGTTGTTGGGCTTGTCATGGGGCGGGGGACGTGGGGTTGGATTGTTCCGGATGGGCTGTGAGAAATCGCGAAGCCGTTGATCCCGCCGTCGAAAGTGCGGCCGCAGGGCGGCGGGAAGCAGGACACGCCTGAGGAGACGCCGTTCGCCGCGATCGTCTACGCCCTGGTCAGCGGCTGTGCCTGGCGAGCCCTGCCGCCGTGCTTCGGTATATCGAAGTCGACCGCCCATCGCAGATTCCTGATCTGGTCACGGGCCGGCGTGTGGAGCCGGCTGCACAAGGAGATTCTGCACCGGCTGGACGACGCCGACCTGCTCGACCTGTCGCGCACCGTCCTCGACTCCGCCCACGTGAGGGCGGGAAAGGGGCGAACTCACAGGTCCGAGCCCCGTGGACCGGGGCAGGCCGGGTTCCAAGATGCACGTCCTGTCGGCCGCGAACGGACTGCCCCTGGTCGTCGGTGTCTTTGCGGCCGACGTCCACGGCAGCGTCGCGCTGAAGCCCATGGTCGCCGGTCACCAGGGGATGGTTACGGGGCAAGCACATCGGTATCCACATCGCATGCAAGGCATTGCATCCGGCGAACGGCTCGGCCCCCGAAGGCGGGTAATCGAGCGGACGATGTCGTGGCTGACCGGTTACCGTCGGCTTAACCACTGCTACGAACGCCATCCCCGCAACTACCTGCATTCCTCGGACTTGCCGCGGCCGTCTGCTGCTACAAGCGACTCGTCCGACTCACCGCATAGGACACGATCCAAAGTTGTGCGGTACCGCTGCGCAAGGAGGTTCTGACGCGTCGTGCGCTGGTCAGCGTGTCAGCAATCTGTGGCTAATTGAAGTGCTCAGCCACGGCCGGTGCGGCTGAGCGCTTCAATTGGCCAGTGAGCGTGGCCCTGCTGCTATCCGGTATCCGGCGTCGCTATCCACCAGGAGCTGCTGAGTCCTGTGCATCACCAGGTGCGCTCAGCCGTCCACTCCGGCTTCCCGCTTGCGTCGGCGCAGGACGTAGTCGCTGAAGAGGTGTCGGCTCCGGTCGAGGAGTTCCCCCACTTCCGCACCGCAGGACCGCAGGTCCGGCGACGGGTGCCAGCGTTGCACGGATTGCCCGGCCCAGGTACGCAGCTTTACGTCCGGGTCCTCCAAAAGGCCGACAGCCGCCCGCAGCGCCATGAGGCCGCCGTGCGCGTCGAGCAGCCGGAAGGCACTGACCCGGACGTGCCGCGGCTGCTGGGAACCGGTGCGTTCCAGCAGCCAGTCGGCGGGCAGTTCCTTTGCCCACGGCAGCAGGGCGACGGCCGTCTCGCGTGCGACAGCGGCGGCAGGGTCGTCGAGGAGCGGCCGCAGTTGTTCCGCGTCCACGCAGTCCAAGGCCCTCAGCCCGGCCACCGCCCGCGCTCGCGCCCCGGCAACCGGGTGTGCGAGCAGCGTCCGCAGCAGCCCGGCGTCCGTGCGGTTTCCGCACTCGGCCAGCCCGATGACCGCGCCGGGCGGCAGATCGAGGTGGTCCGGTTCCGTGCACCGCTTGCGGTACCAGGCCGCCGGATCGCCTCCATGCTGTCGTACGACGTATCTGGCGCAAGCACGCACGAGCGCGGACCGGTCGCCGAGGAACGGCTCCGCCCGTTCTGGCTGCCCCGCCCGGCGCAGCCCGGTGACGCCGGCCGAACGGGTACGCGGGTTGCGCGCGGACAGCAGTGGAAGCAGCACGTCTTCGTACGCCTCCTCGTTCCCCGGAGCCGTGAGCGCTGCTGTGGCGCACAGGTCCTGGATCACGGTGTCCTCGTTCCGGGCAGCCGCGCGGGCCAGTTCGGCGGGACGGAGCAGTCGGCCCTCGACCGCCAGCCGGTACGCGAGCCGCCGGACGATGCGGTCGGGGGCGACGAAGAGAGTCGCGAGCTGTTCGCGGGATGCCCGGCGCAGGGTCTGACCGAGTACATCGACGCCGAAGGCACCTCTGTCGCGGCGTCCGACGCGGAGGATCAGCGGCGCGAGGTCGAGGGCTGTGTCCACGTCCAGGGCCTCGCGCAGCAGCTGTCGGGCGTGCTCCCTCACCGGGCCCGCCCAATCGGCGCAGCGGATCACGACCAATGGCAGCAGGCCGGGGTATCGGGCCGATCGGCGCACCGCCTCCTGGCGGATCCGCCCGTCGCGGTGGCAGAGGGCGAGTGCGAGCCGGGATTCGTCGAGCCGGGCCGGGTCGGCGGGCAGCGGGGCGGAGTGCTCCCACTCCGGCAGGGGCTGGGAGCGGTACCAGGCCACCTCACGTACTGCGGCGTCCAGCGCGAGCCAGTGGTTGGGGTCGGCGACATCAAGCGTGCTTCGAAGCGGCGCACCTCCTGCGAGTCGTGCCGCTGCCGCTCTCCCGTTCTCGACATTCTCCAGCACTTCTGCCCCCTTCAGCAGCCCTGTCGGGTGATCGTAGGGTGCGGGGTGCGTGCAGGGCGCGCGAAATACGGCTCGTGATCGCCGAGGGCCACCGCCCGGCGTCTTGCCCCCCCGGATGCGACTTTTCGGAGCAGATGACACCGAGTGCCGGGCCGATCCGGGTCCCTGATGAGGCCCGTTCGCGCTGTCCGGCACCGGAAGGCCGTTCCCTGTTGCTACCTGCGTCTGTTCCGGGTGGGGGCGGACCTCATTGCTTGACGGCCTCTGCGATCTGCAGGGCGGCCTGGGCGGGCGTGAGGTGCGTGGTGTCGACGACCTCGGCCTCGGCGTGCAGCCAGGTGCGGGCGGCCTTGGCGTAGGGTTCGAGGTGTTCGAGACGGAACGAGGAGGGACCCATGAGGGTGTCCCCCTCGATGCGCCCGCGGAGGGTTTCCTGGTCGGCGTGAAGGACGAAGTGCCGTACTGGAATGGCGTGTTGGGCGAGGCCTGTGCTGATCTCGCGCCAGTACTGCTCGGTCAGGACGGTCATGGGGATCACCAGGGTGCCGCCGGTGTAGTCGAGTACGTGGCGGGCGGTCTCGACGACGAGCGGTCGCCACGGCGGCCAGTGCTGGAAGTTGCCCGTCCAGGGCAGCCCCGGCGTGATGTCCATGAGTGTCTCGCCGACCTTCTCCGCGTCGAACACCCGTGAATCCGGGATCAGCTGCTGCACGAGTGCACTGGTCGTCGTCTTGCCCGCGCCGTGGGTACCGTTGAGCCATACAATCATGGGGCCCGACGCTAGCGCCATGCGGGTCGAGGCACCAGCACAACAGAAGCCCGGCATGGCTTCACTCCACCGCCCGTTGAAGCGGGTGAGCCTGGTCTTCTTCCTCCTGCTGCGATCTGCCGTGCGGCGGCCCGCGAAACCGCCCCGCTGACCCCGCCCGTCCGGTCGGCCGGTGGTGGTGCCGACCGGCCGGGCGGGGTCAGGCGAGGGCGAGGAAGAGTTTCTCCAGTTCCTCCCGCGACATGGGCGGGGTGTCGAAGTCGCCGCTGAGGCACTGCCGCATCCCGCCGGCCACGATCTTGAACCCGGCCCGGTCCAGGGCCCGTGAGACGGCGGCGAGCTGGGTCACGACGTCCTTGCAGTCGCGGCCGGACTCGACCATCGTGATCACCGCGGCCAGCTGTCCCTGAGCTCGCCGCAGACGGTTCAGGACAGGCTGTACCGATTCTTCGTCCACCTGCACGAGATCCTCCTTTTCCTGCCAAGAACGCCCTGGGGCATGAAAACGAACCGGCCGAACGCCGTGCGCAGCGCGTCCTGCGGGATACGGCTCATGAGCCTCCCCCGCCCAGAGTGCCGAAGCTGTCGCCGGTGAGCAGGGATGCCACGACGACCAGGACGGTCACTGTGTGCTTCGCAGCTCCGCGATCACCGCGCGGATGTCGGGGCGCGGCCCGCGGTTGTACGGCAGTTTGGACAGCAGCACGCCCATGGTGCACGAGTTGCTGACGGCCGCGTAGGTCAGGCCCGCGCCGACAGCGGTGCCGATCAGGTGCGCGCCCGGCACGAAGATGCCGACGAGGCCGGTTGCCAGGACGATCGAGCCGGCCACGAGCCGGACCTGGCGCTCCATCTCCCACCGCTCGGGGCCCCTGTTGACGGGCGCGCCGACCGCCTCCCAGGCGACGATGCCGCCCTCCAGGACGCGGAGGTTCGGCAGGCCGGCCTCGGCGAGGGCCTTCTCGGCCTGGGCGGCACGGGCCCCGGAGCGGCAGACGAGCACGACGTCCTCGTCGAGGTGGGCCAGGAGTTCGGCGCGGTGCTCGCGCAGGGTGCCCAGGGGAACGTTGTACGAGCCCGGGATGTGTGCCGTGCGGAACTCACCGGGCGTGCGCACGTCGAGCAGGCGCGGGGCCCTCCTTTCCTGGACGAGCCTGTGCAGTACGGCGGGGGTGAGGGAGGGGGTGGGTGCGGGGGTGGTGCTCATGGGATTCCACTTCCATTCGCCCGCGTATACCCGGGGTATGCGCGGAGGTGTGAGGGGCTCCTGCGTTCGGCGGGGCCCCGGGGACGGAGGTGCGGTGGTCAGGCGTTGGCAGCCGCGGTCGCCGATTCCGCCGTCAGGGCCCAGGCGGCGTATCCGCCGAGGATGTCGGAGACGTCCTGGAAGCCGCGCTGTCGCAGCAGGCTGGCGGCGATGGAGGAGCGGTGACCACCGGCGCAGTGCAGGACCAGGGGCCGGTCGGCGGGCAGTTCGTGTGCACGGTGCGGGAGTTCGCTGAGCGGGATGTGGAGGGCGGACCCGATGAATCCGTTCGCCTCGCGCTCGCCGCAGGTGCGCGCGTCCACGACGACCGGCGGGTGCTCGCCCGCGAGGGCGGTGCGCAGGTGCGCCGCGGTGACCCGGCTCGCGGAAGTGACCTCGTCGGCCAGTGCCTCCAGAGCGTCCTCGGGGTTGCGCAGGTAGCCGACGACCCGGTCGAAACCGATCCGGGCGAGGCGGGTGACGACCTCCTCCTCCCGGTTCTGCGGCGCCATGACGACCAGCTCGGCGGCCGGGTGGAGGACGGTTCCGGCCTGCTCGGCGAAGCGGCCGTCGGCGGGGATGTTCACCGCGCCGCGCAGGTGCCCGGCTGCGAACTCCTGTGGATCGCGTGCGTCCACCACGACCGCGCCGGCGGCCCGCAGTTCACTGAACTCGGCGAGCGCCAACGGGCGAGGGGCCGACGCGTCGTAGCGGGCCCGGTCCTTGCGGTTGAGCTCGGCGTCGTACGCGAAGTAGCCGGGTGCGGCCGACTGGCCTGCGGTGACGAGTGCGACGAACTCCTGGCGGCCCATCGGGGCGCAGGCGTAGTTGGTCGCCCGCTGCTCGCCGATGGTCGACTGCTTCTTCGTCGACAGGTTCTTGCCGCAGGCGGAGCCGGCTCCGTGCGCGGGGAAGACCCGCACCTCGTCGGCGAGCCCCATCAGTTTGTTCTGCACGCTGTCGTGGAGCATCGCGCCCAGCTCCTCGGCGGTGACGCCGACGGAGGCGAGCAGGTCGGGGCGGCCGACGTCGCCGATGAACAGTGCGTCGCCGGTCAGGACGCCGTACGGCATCTCGTCCTCGGCCCGCTCGTACACGAGGACGCTGATCGACTCCGGAGTGTGCCCGGGGGTCTCCAGGATCTCCAGGGTGACGTCGCCGAGGGAGATCCGCTCGCCCTCGGCGAGCTTGCGGATCGGGTACTCGGTCTCGGCCTGCCGGCCGTAACCGATCCAGGCGCCGGTCTCGTCCGCCATTTCCAGGTGGCCGGCGACGAAGTCGGCGTGGAAGTGCGTGTTGATCACGCCGACCACCGTGAATCCGTGCGCGGAGGCGTCGGCCAGGTACTCGGAGACGTCCCGTCGCGGGTCGACGACCACGGCCTGCCCCGTGGTCTCGTCGGCGATCATGTAGGACGCCTGGGAGAGGCAGTCGAGGTAGTACTGGGTGAAGAACACGGCAATCCCTTCTCGAGGAACGCGCGCCCCGGGATGGGCGCGAGAGTGCTGGGGGCCACACGCCCGGTGGGCGGGCCCGGGTACGGATCCGGGTTCGGCGGCCCCGGGAGTTCAGGCGCCGTGCACGGCCGTGCCGCGCACGAGCGGACGAGCCGTGCGGGCCCGGCCCGCGGTGCCACCCGCGACGGACACCGCGTCCACCCCAAAGACTGTGAGGTGTTCGGCGGGCCGGGCGCTCCGGTTGCCACTGGCGCAGATCACGTGCACGGGACGGTCGCCGGGCAGTTCACCGAGGACGGTTCCGGGCGCGGACAGCGGAGTGCTCGGCGCTCCCGGCACGTGGTCGGCCGTGTACTCGTAGGGCTCACGGACGTCGATGACGAACGCACCGTGAGCGAGTTCGGCTGCGAGGACATCCAGACCCACTTCACGCATCGGGGCACTCCTTGCTTCGATACCCCCCCGGGTATTCATGTACTCGACCGTAAGCCCGAGGCCGCGGACAAGTCAAATACCCCTGCGGGTATCTTGGGTCACAGCGTGACACCCCTCTCGAAGTCCGACCTCTTATACCCGGCGGGGTATCCTGAACTGCAGATACGCGCTTCCTGGCTGATCGGGTCCGCCCGGGAGGCCGCGCTGGGGGCGACGCGTGACCGCCTGCACAAGACATGCGACCGGTACCTGCGCATCGGCGGATGCCCGGCGCCGCGCCCGGCCCCCGCCCCCGCTTGCCACCGCCTCGTCAAGGCCCGGAGGAGATCCGCTCGTGAACGCCACGTCCACGGTCGCCACGCCGACCGATACCTCCGGGCGGCCCGTCCGGCTCGGCCTGCGGGAGAACTGGCTCCAGTTCTCCCTGCTCGTCGTCGTCAACATCGCCGTGGGCGGCCTGGTGGGGCTGGAGCGAACCACCGTGCCGCTCATCGGCACCGACACCTTCGGCCTGACCAGCGACTTGGCTGTCTTCTCCTTCATCATCGCCTTCGGCCTCACCAAGGCACTGACCAACCTGGCCGCCGGGGCCCTGACAGCCCGCTTCCGCCGCAAACAGCTTCTTGTCGTCGGCTGGCTGATCGGTGTCCCCGTGCCCTTCGTCCTCGCCTGGGCGCCGTCATGGGGGTGGATCGTCGCCGCGAACGTCCTGCTCGGCCTCAACCAGGGCCTGGCCTGGTCGATGACGGTCAACATGAAGATCGACCTCGTGGGGCCCGCCCGCCGCGGTCTGGCCACCGGCCTGAACGAGGCCGCCGGCTACACCGCTGTCGGCGCCACCGCCCTGGTCACCGGCTATCTCGCCACCGGCTACGGCCTGCGCCCCGTCCCGGAGCTCGTCGGCGTCGTCTTCGTCGCCGCCGGCCTCGCCCTGGCCCTCGTCGTACGGGACACCGCCGCCCACGTCGCGCTCGAACTCACCCACCACACCAAGCCCCTGCCCACCGGCGAGAACACCGGACCGGCCGCCACGTTCGCCCGCACCTCCTGGCACCACCGCTCCCTGCGCGGGGCCAGCCAGGCCGGCCTGGTCAACAACCTCAACGACGGCCTGACCTGGGGCGTCTTCCCCCTGCTGTTCACCCACCACGGGCTCGGCCTGGCCGCCGTCGGCCTGATCAAGGGTCTCTACCCGATCCTGTGGGGCCTCGGCCAGATCCCCACCGGCCACCTCGCCGACCGCATCGGCCGCAAACCCCTCATCGTCACCGGCATGTTCGTCCAAGCCACCGGATTCGTCCTCGCCCTCACCCTGCTGGACACTCCACTCCTGGCAGGAATCCTGTCCGCCGTCGCCCTCGGACTCGGCACCGCCATGGTCTACCCGGCCCTCATCGCCTCCGTCTCCGACCACGCCCACCCCGCCTGGCGGGCCAACGCACTCGGCACCTACCGTTTCTGGCGCGACGTCGGCTACGCCGCCGGCGCCCTCGTCGCCGGCCTCCTCGCCGACGCCTTCGGCCTGAACGCCACCGTCATCGCCGCCGCCGTCCTCACCGCCGCATCCGGCCTCCTCGCCGCCCGCTGGATCACCGAGCACCGCCCCGACCCCGCTGAACCACTCGCCTCGCCCGCCCCGGCCACCGTTCACGGCTACCGGTCGCCGTGAACACCGCCCACAACGCCATCGAGGCGATCGTCGCCTCCACCCCCGGCATGATCGCCCCGGCCGTGAGGGGGGACACGTTCGTCATGCGTCTGTCGACGAGCACGAGCTGCCCGCCTTGTGACTGCCCTGCACACGCCGGTGGATCGTCGGGCGGGGCGAGAGCGGGCGGCGAGGCGGCCGGGGAATCGCGGGGGTCACCGACCACAGGCCCCCGCTTGCTCTCGCCGAGAACCCCCCCTGCGGCACCCTCGGCACGGAGCGTGACGAAAGAACCGTCGGCCGGTACCCCGAAAGGCACCGCAATCCGGCGCATCCCCCATCGGCTCGGCCCGGGACCCACGTCTCCGCCGATCCCGGCATGCCCCAGGGGCAGAAGGGACGTCCGGCGCGACTTGGCTCCAAATGCCATGAAAACGATAAAATCCGCATTATGAACGCACGGCTGGCCTTGCTCAGCGCAGTGGCTCACGGCATCACGGAAAGTGAAGTGTTCCGGCTGGCGCTGCAGCACGCCATGGGCGAGCTGGGCGCGCTGGGCGGAACGGTTCATTTTCGCGGTCCCACGTCCGCGCTGCGCCTGGTGTCGGCGGTAGGCCTTCCTCCCGACCTCACCCGTTCCTGGGAGATCATCGACCAGGAGGGCCCACTGCCTCACGCCCGCGTCCTGCGACAGAACACGGGCGTATGGGTGCCGTCGAAGACCGCCAAGCCCGCCATGCCTGCCGACGTCGCCTGGCCCGGCACCGGCCTGGCCGCGTTGCCGTTGTCCGGTGGGGACCGCAGCATCGGCGTGCTCACCGTACTGACGGGCGAGCGGGGCGAGCCCACACCGAAGCAGTGGGACTTCCTGCGGGCCCTGGTCGCCTGGACCGAGGAACGCCTGGGCCAGGCACCACCGCCCGGCCCCCACCGGGCCGAGCACGGTGGTGAGCGCCTCCGGCAGGCCCTGAAGGAGATCAGGGTCGGGTCGTGGGACTGGAACATCCAAACCGACGAGCTGAGCATGGACGAGGCGGCCCTGGAGCTCTACATCACCAAGCCCGCCGATTTCACCGGCATGATCGAGGACTGGATGCGGGCCGTCCACCCCGACGACCTGCCACCCGCGCTGGCGGCGGCGGACCGCGCGATCCGCGACCACTCCGTGTTCGAGGCCGAGTACCGGGTGCGGCGCGCGGACGGCACGTACCGCTGGGCACAGACCCGGGGCAGAGTGGCCTACGACGAGAAGGGCGATCCCCTCCGCATGACCGGCGTGGGGTGGGAGAGCCGCGAGCGTTCCGCCCATGACGCACTCGGCCGGGCCCTGCGCCACATGAGCGACGGGTTCCTGGCGGTGGACGACGAGTGGCGGATCACCTTCGCCAACCTGGAGGCGGAAGGCGCGCTGGGCTGCTCCGAGGAGGAACTGCTCGGGCGTCTGTTGTGGGAGCTGCCCGCCCTGCGGCAGATTCCGGACCTGGAGACCCGCTGCCGGCAGGCCGCGACCGAGGAGAAGCCCTCCGGCTTCGATGTGCGCATGCCGGACACCGGGCGCAGCTACCACCTGCGGCTGGTGCCCGGATCCGACGGCCGGACCGTCTACCTCGCGGACGTCACCGAGCAGCGGCGGATGCAGGAGGAGCGGGAGGAGGCCGAGCGCGCCGCGTGCGAGCGAGCGGCGCACATCACGGAACTGACCACGGCGCTCGCCAAGGCGACGACCTCGCAGGACGTGGTGGACGCCGTCGCCTGGCGCGCGCTCCCCCCGTTCTCGGCCACCGGACTCCTGGTGCAGGCCATCGAGGACGACCGGCTTCGCAATGTCGGCGCGTTCGGTTACCCGGAGGACTTCCTCGAAGCCGTCGACGGTCATCTGCGGGCACCGGACGAGCCGCCCTGGAGCACGATCCTGTCCGGCACGCCCCTGTTCCTGTCGACGGGGCGCGAACTCGCCGCGTACGGGTCCGAACTCGCTCGTCTGGGCGCGCTGTCCGCCAAGCAGGCGTGGGCGTTCCTGCCGCTGACCGCGTCAGGCCGTACGTTCGGAGTGTGCGTCGTGGCCTTCGACCAGCCTCGCCGCCTCACTCCCGAGGAACGCATCCTGCTGACCACGATCAGCGCTCTCGTCTCGCAGGCCCTGGAGCGGGCCCGGCTCTACGACGCCGAGCACACCCGCTCCCGGGAGCTCCAGCGCAGCCTGTTGCCCCAGGACCTGCCGCCCCTGTCGACCTGCACGGCCGCCGCGCGTTATCTCCCCGCCGGCCAGGGCATGGACGTGGGGGGCGACTGGTACGACATCATCCCGCTCTCCGGCGGGCAGGTCGCCCTGGTCGTCGGCGACGTCATGGGCCACGGCCTGCCCGAGGCGGCCACGATGGGCCGTCTGCGCACCGCCCTCCACACTCTGGCCGACCTCGAACTGCCCCCCGACGAGATCATGGGCCACCTCAACGACATCGTCGGCGGCATGGGCGAGGAGTGGTACGTCACCTGCCTGTACGCGCTCTACGACTCCACCACGCAGATCTGCTCCATCGCCCGCGCGGGGCACCCACCGCCTGCGATGGTCCACCCCGACGGCTCGGTGCACTTCCCGCAGTTGTCGGCCGACCCGCCACTGGGTGCGGCGGAGCCGCCCTTCGAGACGGTCGAGGTGAGAGTGCCTGCGGAAAGCCTGCTCGTGCTCTACACCGACGGGCTGGTCGAGTCGGCGAACCGGGAGATCGACCAGGGTATGACCAGGCTGGCCCAACTCCTGCGCACGGCCCACGAGGAGGGCACCGCCGCGGACCTGGAGCGCCTGTGCGACACCGTGACGGCCGGTCTGCTCCCGGTCGAGCACCGGACGGCCGACGACGCGGCGCTCCTCATCGCCCGGCTGCATGCCCTGGCCGACGACAGCATGGCCTCCTGGTCGCTCCCCGAGGGTCCGAAGGCGGCCGGTCAGGCCCGCCGGCACGTCCGTGAGCAGCTCTCCGCCTGGGGCCTCGACGAACTGACACCCACCACGGAGCTCCTGGCCAGCGAGATGGTCGGCAACGTCGTGCGCCACGCCAAAGGCCCGGTCCATCTGCGTCTGCTCCGTGCCGCCGAGCTGATCTGCGAGGTCTTCGACAACAGCCTGACGATGCCCCGTATCCGTCGGGCGAAGGAGACCGACGAGGGGGGCCGCGGTCTGCAGTTGGTGAATGCGCTCTCCCGGCGGTGGGGCGCGCGGTACACGCGGACCGGGAAGTGTATCTGGGCCGAACAGGCCCTGCGCGGACCGGATGGTCGGCGGGACGGTTCGGACGATGCGCTGGGCCTGTCGTTCCTGAACGCCGAGGGGATCGAGGGAGATCTGGAGGGGCTGTCCTCCGGGCTCCAGGAGGGCCGGGAGGGCTGACGTACTCGTGCGTGATCGGCGGTGGCGCGTCGGGACCGACGACGGGCCCCGACGCAGAAGTCCCGGCGCAAGTCCAGGCCGAAGCCCCCGCCGGTTTCACCGACGAGGGGGCACGAGTTCGTTCAGGGGCTCTGTGGCCCCGGCCGCCGGGCCCTTGCGGTCACGATGTCCGCGAAGCGGTGGGCGACGGTGCGCCAGGTGTCGGTGGCTGCCGGCTCGTCTCGTAGCGCCAGAGCGTGCAGGGTCTTTGGGGATGGAGCGCCGTTTCGCTTCAACCGGTCGCGGTTCCAGCCGCGGATCCGCTCAGCCGTGGTCTCCGGATGAAACTGCACGCCCCATGCCGCGGAACCGATTCGGAATCCCTGGTAGGGGCAGTGCTCGCTGCGGACCAGCCAGTGGGCGCCGGGGGGAAGCTCGGTGATGGCGTCGACATGGTTCTCGATGGCCGGAGGGTGTGCGGGCAGCCCGTGAAACAGCGGGTCCCCGGCTGCCTCGGGGCGCAGGCTGAGCCGGGTGCTGCCGAACTCGGGTGTTCCATGTTTCCCACGTACTTGGCCACCGGCGACGTGAGCGAGCATCTGGCCCCCGAGGCAGATGCCGAACGTCGGCGTCTCTTCGGCAAGGGCCTGACGTACGAGGGCCCGGGTCGCGGGCAGCCAGGGTGCGAGGGCATCGTCGTCGGGTAGGCAGGCGCCGCCGAGAACGATGAGCGCGGGGTGTTCCAGCCGGTCCGGAAGCGGGGCGCCCTCGTATGCCCGGACCACATGCGCCGCCACGCCCCGCTCCGTCAGCCAGGTCGTCCAACGGCCCAGTCCCCCTCCGGACTCGTGCTGTACCACCAGTGCCGTAGCCGTCCCGTCGGCGGTACCCATGCCTCTGCCCCTTGTCGTCGTCCGCGCTTCTCGTCGGCCGGTACGAGCGGCCGAAGCCGTTCCCACTTGGCCTCCGTGAAACCACACTGCCCAGGGCGGAACCGACGACACCGACAGGAAGCAGGAACATGCCGGCCGGACAGGCCGTAGGCGTGAGGAGGGGCGCATGAGGGCGGCCTTCGGCACGTTTGTTCCAGGGCCTCCAGGACGAAGCGGCGGACACGGTCCTCGTCGGTGCGGGTCGGCACGGCGTACCCCGCTGGGCCCGTCGAGCGCCCGGCACCTGCGGTTGGTCGGGGCGGTCCGGCTCGGCTCTGCTCGGCAGCCTGCGGTCTCACCGGTTCAGCCCGTAATCCAATCCGATGAACGGCCGGAACGGGGCAGGGCCTGCCCTCGTCCTGGCCACAACCATCGGTGACTTGGTGATGGCACCGTACTGAGAATCCGTGAACGGAGGGGCGTCTCTTCCGGTATCGGCCATTCGGGGCGTACCGATGGCTTGCGCAACCACGCTGCCTCGGACGTGGCGAGACAAGGACCGCCCCGCCATGCCGTGGTCAGCATGCCGGGCCAGGAGCAGTCGACCGCGCACGGCCTACAGTGAGGGCATGCCGGACAACCAACGCCACGTGACCGTGGAGGCCGACGTCGAGATACCCGTGCCGGCCGACGGCGAAGTCTGGGCGGTCGGAGCGGTCGTCCTCAACCGGGACGGCAAAGCCTTCGCCCAGAAGCGCAGCCCCCACAGGCGGCTCTTCCCCGGCTGCTGGGACATCGTCGGCGGCCACGTCGAACCCGGCGAATCGTTGCTGGACGCCCTCGCCCGCGAGATCGAGGAGGAGACCGGCTGGCGTCTGCGTCACGTCCGGCGCCTGCTCGGGGTCACCACCTGGACCGGCGACGACGGTGCCGGAAAGCGGCGCGAGGCCGATTACCTCGTCGAGGTCGACGGCGATCTGGACCGCCCCTCCCCGGAGTGGTCCAAGCACACCGCCCACGACTGGTTCGGTCCGGGCGACCTTCCCCGTCTCAAGGAGAACCGGGCCCCCGGCGAGTACCTCATCCACGACCTGGTCGCAAAAGCTCTGCAGGATCACCCGGGCACGACCTGGCCCCGTGAGCAGGGGCCACCGGCCGATGCCGCAGAGAAGGCCCGAGCCCCGGCGGACGCCCCAACAGTTCCCGGCCGCGCGGCAGCGGTCGCCGTACGCCGCGGTCGCCGCGCGTCGGCCGGGCACCCGTTGAGCTTCGTGTCCGGAACCGCGATCCCCGCGGCGGGGCCC
This sequence comes from Streptomyces sp. NPDC001732, assembly GCF_053596315.1. Classification (NCBI taxonomy): domain Bacteria; kingdom Bacillati; phylum Actinomycetota; class Actinomycetes; order Kitasatosporales; family Streptomycetaceae; genus Streptomyces; species Streptomyces sp. NPDC001732. Next base: position 114,370 of record NZ_JBSFFY010000018.1, on the reverse strand, counting down.
TGTACCGTCCCGGGTCGGACAGGGCCTCAGGAGTGGTAGAGCACCCGGACGACCATGGTGTCGGCCGGCAGGGATTCCAGGTGCTCGTTGAAAATCCGGAGGTACTCGGTGCCGCCGCTCTCGATCCAGCGCCCGTCCAGGGTGAGCAGCGTGGGTGTGGGCAGGACCTCGGCGACACGTCCGGCGACGAACGCCTCGGGGTCGTCGCCGAAATGCGCGACCGGGTCGCCGGTGAACCGGGCCTCGAGGTCCGGGTCCTCGGCGAGGGCCCGGATGAGCGGCTGCCCGACGAACTCCTCGACGACCCGCTCGCGCGGGTGGGTCACCGGGTCGATGTGAGCCCTGGTCGCGAAGAACCCGTAGGGCAGGGCCGACGGGTATGCGGCTGCGAAATTCTGGTACGCGCTCCACAGGGCGCGGGACCGCGTGGCGGTCTCGTTGCGGTCCACGTCGAGGTCGAGCAGCCCGCGCGGCCCGCCGTGGCACCGGAAGGGCGGCGGATCAACCTGCGACTTCTTCCACTCGTCGTGGCGGACGAGCCTCGGGTCCTGCTCGTGTCCGGGGAGCACGGCGAACAGGCATCCGGCACCGGACACGAACCAGTAGTCCCACTCCCCCACCCAGTCCGGGTCGGGGCAGTCCGGGCGGTTGCAGTCGAACGGGGCCATGGCCTGCCCGATGGCCCGATGGAGGTCCTCGGGGGCGCAGGGCGGGATGCAGACGGTGATGCGCTGTTTGGCCATGTCTCCATCTTTCGTACGGTGCGACACGAATCGCTCGGGCCGGGTGTTCGATGCCCCGGGCTCAGTGTGTCCGGGCGAGACGGAATCCGAGGTCGTCGATGTGGCCGCTCCACCAGCGCTTCGAGAACGACGCGCTCCCTGATCACAAATGCGGCGCCACGGATCCTCGGACGCGTCATGATCGTATTCCTCCTCACCGCCGCCATGGGCCCCGTCGGACGTCGGCACCGGGCTGTCCGTGGTGGCGGGCGCGCTGCTGACGGCATGCTGTCCGGTCCTCTGCGGACGCCCTGACCAGGTCGATATATCGTCGCCGCATGGCATACGAGTTCGACATGGTTCAGTCGCTCGCTTCCGTTGTTCGCGACGGCGGGGCGGGCAGCGTCCGGGAGTTCGTCCGCGGTTTCGCGGCACACTGGGCAGAGCCGCTCGGTGACGAGGACGGCCTGACCGAAGCCGATCTCGTGGCGGCGGAGGAGGGATTGGGGTTCCGGCTGCCCCGGCACTGCGGGAGGCGTATCTGCTGTTCGGCCGCCGTACGGATCTCACCGGCAACCATGACATCCTGCTCGCTCCGTCCGAACTGTACGTGGACGGCGGCCGGGAGGCTCTGGTCTTCCGGCACGAGAACCAGGGGGCCGCTTCCTGGGGCATCCTCCTCGAAGCGCTGGACGAGGAGGACCCTGCCGTGTTCGTCCGGGCGGATCTGGCCGACAAAAGCGCCGGGCGGTGGGAAGCCTGGCTGGACCGGCTCTCCCTGGCTCTCGTCGAGATGGTTCTCTCGGAGTCCGTGCAGGCGGATGACGAACTCTGCGACTTCCTGGTCGACTTCGACGAACACGGCGCCGGGCTGCTGCAGCAGAAGTGCGTCCGGCTTCCCTTCCCCGCCTACCCGGCCTGCGAGAAAGAGGCCGGCACCCGCTGGTTCCTCGGCTCCGGCGTCCTGCTCCGTGACGACGACGGGGCCGCCCTGTACGCCCGGGGCCGGACCGAGGAGGCCCTCGACGGCATCCGCGACCTGGTCCCGGGCGACTGGCTGAACGACTTCCGCGATGTCACGCCGGGCGACCGGGCGTGAGACGACGCCCGCCCGTTCCCGTGCGGGGCGGCATTCGGCGGTTCCGTCCGTGCGGGAGCCGGGCCGGTGCCTGCACGGAACGGTACCTGGTGATTCCGCCCGTGGCGGCACTCATCGGTTCCTGACCGGTGCCCGGCACCTTCGCCCGGTCTCGCGGGCGTACCGTCCGCCGATGGCGGGGGCCTGCCGCGCGGGCGATGGCGCCCATGTCGTGGCAGGCCCCCGCGTACCGTCGACAGACCGTGTGCAGTGTCAGGCCGTATGCAGTGTCAGGCCGTACCGGTTCAGGATCTCGTTGATCGGCTGGTGCCATGTCTCCCCGCCGCCGGAGCAGTTGCCCCAGCCGCCCGAGGTGACTCCCTGGGCCTGGTCCCCGCTGATGAAGGAACCGCCGGAGTCGCCCGGCTCGGCGCAGACGCTCGTCCTGGTCATCTGGTGGACGGCGCCCTGGCTGTAGTTCACGGTTTCGTTCTTGGCCAGCACGTTGCCGCAGTGCCAGTGGGTCGTGGAACCGGAGCGGCATATCGAGACACCGACGGGGGCCTCCGCGGAGCCCCGGACCAGCTGGTCCGAAACGGTGCCCCAGCCCAGGACGACGGGGACGGTCCACCAGCCGTTGCCCACACCGACCCAGGCGTAGTCGTTGTCGGGGAAGGACGAGCCCTGGAAGTTGCCGATGGCCGACCGGTCCCATCCGCTGACCGCCGCGCCCGCCTGGCCGCAGTGTCCCGCCGTGACGAAGCCGCCGTGCACGGAGAAGCCGATGGAGCACCGGACGTTGCCCGTGTAGTAGGGGTCGCCACCCACCGTCCCGGCGGAGAAGGTACTGGGCGTCTCGGGCACCCGCTTCACCCGTACGGGACCGGCCTCGCGAGCCTTGGCGACAAACGTGCGGACATCGCTGTCACCCTGCGCCGAGGCGACGACGTCGACGACGACCCGGTTGGCCTTCGGGTCGACGTGCCAGCTGCTGACACCGGCCGGCGCGGGCATCGCGTCGATCCGGGCCTTGGTCGCGTCGAGCTGCCGTGCGCTGTGGCGCACCAGCCGGACGGATGCGCCCAGCGCTTCGACGGCCCCGGTCCTGCGGCCGTCGGTGAGGGCCACGTCGAGCCTGCCCGTGGCCGGATCGAACCAGGAGCCAGCGTACGAAGGTCCCGCGGCCCGTTGCACCTTGCCCTGGAGGGCGGTCGCGGTCTTCTCCGCGGCCAGTCGCGCCTTGACCTGGCTTTTCGTCAGGCCGAGGTCCCTCCGCATGGCGGAGAGCAGACCGGCGGAGGCCGGTTCGTCCGCGGCCTCGGCGCGGGAGACGGCTGAGGACGGTTCCACGGCGACGGGCGAGGCCGTTGCCGTGGCGAGTCCTGCGGTCGCCCAGGCTCCGACGACCAGTGTGGCGGCCAGGCTCGCGCGCAGCGCAGTCGTGTGTCTCAAGGGAGTGGCCCTTCTGTCGTTCCGGCTCGGCGGGGAGGAACAGGGGGCATTCGAGAGGTCCTTCCTGAGAGCGCTCTCAGGAGACGTCGCAACGGACTGTAACGCAGTTCGTCTATCAGGTCCATGCCAATGACTGGGTTCCGGAACCACCGCCTTGAACCCGGCCGCGGCAACGCGGAACCTGGCGCGATGCCACAGCCGCGGGCCGTCGGGTCACGCGCAGGCGTGCGCGTGAACCCGCATCAACAACGCCGCCAACTGGTCCTGTTCGGCCCGGCCCAAAGGAGCGAGCAGCTCTTTCTGCACGGCCAGCGCCTCGGCCTGGAGCTCGGAGAGCATCGCACGACCGGCCGGGGTGGGCGTGACGGTCACCCGGCGGCGGTCGTCGACATCCCGGGCCCGGTCGACGAATCCGGCCACCGCGAGGTCGTCCACGATCTTGACGATGTCGCTCCGGTCGATCCCGAGCCGGGACGCCAACTCCCGCTGCACATGGGGGCCGAAGTCGACCAGCGCCGACAGTACGGCCATGTGCCAGAGCCGCAGTCCGCGCTCGGCCAGCCGCGCCGCCAGTCGACTGCGCGCGGCCTTTCCGGTCTTGGACATCAGGTACGTCGTGAGGCCCAGGAGGCTGGGTGGAGTCTCGCTCATCGACATCATCTTAGGCACCCACCAATGATAGGTTTTCACCTACTGATCAGGAGCGCTTCGTGGATGCCCTGCACCCTCGTCTGTTGGTGAGCGGGTTCACCGCCTGTTTCCGCTTCTGCGACGGTCTGCTTACGGCGGGCTGCCGCCGGCCCTGATCGGGGCCATCCGGTCCAGTGGCGGCGAGGCCGGCCCGTACGCGCACTGGGATGTCGACGGCCAGGGGGCGCCGGCTCTCTTCGACCGCGGCGCGATGGCTGCCGTCACCGGTGGCGTCGGGCTGCCCGCCGTGGCGCCGCCCGCCCAGGACCGGTCGATGTTCGTCTGCCGGGTCGCCGATGTCGACGCCGGGCCGATGTTTTGTCTGGAGCACGGGGCCGCGCTGGTTGCCGGGGCGTGCGACCGGCCGGACTGGGGCCCGGGGCTCCGCCCCGCACATGTACGTGACCCCGAGGGCCGTCTCATCGAGTTGCAGCCCTACTGAACGGCCCCGGGCCCCACGCCCGCGTCTCCTGTGCGGCGGCTACCCCCGGGCCCAGTCGCGCATGGCGGTCCGTGAGGCGAAGGCGGCGACGTCCTTGTCGAGCGGCCGGTCGGTGTACTGGTGGATGCGCCAGGACGCCTTGATCCGGGGCTTCCCCGCGGTCACGTAGTCGGCGATCCACAGACCGTCCCCCGCGTACGAGGTGGTGTCGTGGTTCAGCCAGAACTGACGGTTGCAGTACAACAGGACCTTGTGGTGGGGCCGCAGGCGCTTGACCTCGCGGATGAAGCGGTCCTTCTCCGCGTTGCTCGCCCTCGTGCCCTCGCCGTTCTCCTCCCAGTCCACCGCGAGCAGATCGCCCGCCTTCTCCGGGGCCTTGCTCACGAAGTACTCCGCCTGGGCCTTGATGTTTCCCGGCCAGAGAAAGTGATAGAAGCCGACCACGCATTCCGCGTCCCGGGCACGCTTCACCTGCGCCGCGAGGTGCGGATTGATGTACGAACGTCCCTCGGTGGCCTTGATGAGGACGAAGTCCAGACCGTCCGTGTTGAAGGACGACTGATGGGAACTGACGTCGATGCCGTGCAGCATGGGCACCGCCTTCCACTGCGCTCAGTGATTCCGTTGCTCTCCCTGTAGGTGCCCGGAGTCGCCCGTTCCCATCCTCCGGGTGAACGGGCGAATCGTTTTGCCATCCCGCCGTCCGCTGCCGGGCCCCGGTCGATCCGGGGTCGACGGCGGACGGTCCGGCCCGTGTCACTCGCCGTCCGGTACCGCCGGGAGGCTGTCCATGAAGGAGCTGACGGAGAAGACCGCGCGGCCGGGTCCGGGCGGGCCGTAGCCGGGGGGCGAGCTGAGCCCGTACTCCTCCATCGTCGCGCGGTAGGCGTCCAGCAGACGGATGTGGTACTCCAGCGGCGCTCCGTCCGGGTTGGTCTTCCCGAGCGGGGTGGTGGGTTCCGGGCACCAGGTGGTGAACCGCGGGGTGATGCCGTGCGACATGAAGAAGCGCAGGCCCTCGGTGGTCGAGTCGATGGCCTCGTCCACGGTGGTGAAGCCGAAGGGCGCGGCCATCTCCACGCCGGCGACGAAGTTGGGGATGACGTTGCGGGCGCCGAAGACCTCGGCGGAGTCCAGGATGCGGCGGTGCCACTCGTCGCGGCCCACGTAGCGCTCCTTGCCCGGGCAGTAGAGCTCGAACAGCCGGCGGTCCCACACCTCGTAGTTGGGGTGGTAGATCTGCACACCGTAGTCGTGGAAGCGCTGCACATCGGCCTTGGGCAGGGCCTGGGCGACGACCTTGCCGATCCACCGGCCGGGGAAGCGCTCCTCGATGGCCTTGGCGTACTGCCCGTAGAAGTCGGCCTCGTCACGGCCGCCGATGTGGGAGGTGATGGCGCCACCGGTGAGCGTGTAGGCCGTGGAGGTCTTCGCGGTGTCGTACTTGTCGATGATGGCCAGCGCCTCCAGGACCTCCTCGACCGGCTTCACCCCGGTGTACGGGCGGCCCGCCGCCTTGTGCTGGCGCCAGTTGTGGTTGATGTCGCAGTACTGGCACTCCTCCTTCGCCCCGAAGTACTGGCAGACCCGGAAGACCGTCAGATAGACGAGATAACCCCACTGGATGGTGGGCGCCACCTCCATCACGGACTTACCGTTCTCCAGGGTGTGGCGGTAGTAGTCCGGCATGGGCGGCAGGCCCACGTCGGAGATCCGCCGGCCGTCGAGGTACAGCCCGAGCACGCCGTCCCCGTCGGCCGCGACCCGGTAGGGGGACGCGGGGTTGACCCGTACCGACACCACGGTCCTGCGCAGTTCGTACGGGCCACCGGTGAGCACGATCTCCTCCGGCGGACGGCGGAGCGCTGCCGCGCCGAGCTCGGGGAGCGTGCCGTGGTCGAACGAGAAGATGAAGTACGACTTCGGCTTGACGTCACCGTCCTCGTTGTCGCTGAGCGCGGACTCGTCGAACGCCACGCCGCCGCGCAGGAGGTCCTCCTTGATGACGGCTTCCCGGGGGACGTGCGGGAACTGCTCCATGAGCCGCTCGACCAGGCGGGTGCGACTCCCGTCCTGGCGACTCTTGTCGGTGCGGCTGCGGTCGGTACTGCTGGGCATGTGCGGGACTCCTCGGTCCGGTCGGCGACGGCGCTCCGGGTACGCCGCACAGTGCAACGAATCAGACGGGCCGACAGTGCCCCGCCGTGCCGGTGGATTCGTTCCGGTATCACGGGCGCGGTGCCCGGCCGCCGGCTCGCGGTCCGGACCGTCCGCCGCCGGCGACCCGTGCTGCGGGGCTCACCCGGTCCAGTGGGCGGGGCGGTCGAGGGACGGCGGGAGCTTCGTCGCCGCGTCGCCCCTGGCCGCGTTGAGCTGGGCCTGGGTGAGGAAGAGGCTCCCGGTGAGGTCCGCTCCGGACAGGTCGGCGTCCCGGAGGTCGGCGCCGATCAGGTCGGCCAGGCGGAGGTCGGCACCGGTGAGGTCCGCCGCGATCAGGTACGCGCCCCGCAGATCGGCGCCGCGCAGATCGGCGCCGCGCAGCCTGGCCCCGATGAGGTCGGCGCCGCGGCGGTCGCGCTTCTTCCCGCGCGGCGCCGTCGCCCGTACGAGTTCGCTGGTACGGAGCAGGAGTCGGGCCGCGTCGTCACGGTGGCCGGAGACGTCGAGGCCCGCGAGGTCGTCCGCCGGAAGGCGGGTGAGGCGTTCCGTGTCGTCGAGGGTGCGCCGGAGTTCACCGCGGAGGGACCGCGCCGGTTCCAGGGTCAGCGCCTCCGTGAGGTACCAGAGGAGCTCGTGGAGCTGGCGCATCACCGGGAACACCTGGAACATCTGCTGGGCGGTCTGCGGCGCGGAGCGCCAGTCCTGTCCGCCGAAGGTCTCGCCGGAGACCTTCTGACCGGCCCCGAAGCAGTCGTACACGGTGCAGCCGGGAAAGCCCCGCGTCCGCAGTTGGGTGTGGATGCCGCAGCGGAAGTCCCTCTGGAGGTTGCGGCAGGGCTCCCCCGCCTCCTTGTCGATCGCGAAGTCCGCGGACCGGGTCAGGGTCAGCGCGACGCAGCACAGTCCGAAACAGTTCGCGCAGTCGGCGCGCAGCCCGGCACGGTCGGCGGGGTCGGCGCTGGGGCCTTGGACATTGTCGGGCACAGTACGTGAATCCTCTGGGGTACGGAGCTGTCGGACGTTCGAGCCTATCGGGCCGCGTCACCCGCGCACACCGATTTCATGATCGGCTGTGGGCGTCGGGCCGGTCGCGCGACGCTGTGTCACATGGTGCGCGCGGCGCCCCTGTCCCGGTCCCGGGCGGGCCGTTCCCGCGACTGCCGGAACCCGGCGGCCGAGCCGTTGTCAGTGGGGTGGCGCACACTGTCGGCAGTACCGCACGGGCGAAGGGGGATGCTGATGGGCACCGAGCACGAAACCGGGTTCGAGCCGGCCACCGGGGACGGTCCGGCGGCTCCCGCACCGGACCCGGGGCGCGCGGCGTCGGTGCGGACGGCGTTCGAGGGGATGCTGCAGATCCGTCGGCTGGCGAACACCGGGCATGCCGACCCGGAAAGCGTGCCCGCCTCCTGGGAGACGCACCGGCCGGTGCGGGCCGTGGCCATTGCCCTGGAGGCGGCGGGAGTGACGGCCTCGGCCGTCGACGGATCGGGGCTCCGTACCGCGACCGGGTACCGCCTGGAACGGGGCGAGGTGCCGGGCGGTGTCCGTGTCGAGTGGCTCGGTCCGCCCGGCAGCGGGGCGGCCCACTCGGAGGCGGACGGGCTGAACCGGTGCGCGGCGGTGCTGCGGGAGTTGGGCTGGACGGTACTGCTGTACCGGGGAGCGCGCCGTCGAAGATTCCTGGAGGTGGAACCGCCGTCCGGTGTCCGGCGGCCGAACGGCGGTTAGGGCGTGTTCCGAAAGGGCCGGACGCCCCCGGCGGGCGGGACTTTCGAAGCGCGCCCCAGCGGGGGTTCGCGTGTCGCCGCGGGCGGGCGTTGTCAGACCGATGGGGGATGCTGGTGCGTCCGACACCTCTGACCGGGAGATGCTGAGATGCGCGATGACGAACTCGCCGCGGCCCAGGCGTACGTCCGACTGCTGGAGGCCACTCGGGCCGCGCTCGCGGAGCCGGACGACGGCCCTCTGTACGTGCCGTTGCTCGCCTCGCCGATCGCGGAGGCCGACGGCGCGCTGCGACGGGCGGGACTGTGCGGCAACGAGTCCCGGTTCTTCGACCTGGTGTGCTCGCTCCGGCCGAGCATGCCCGGCAGTCACTGACCGGGCCCGTCGGCCAGACCCTCCGACAACCGGCATCACGCCCGGGTCACCGGCGGTTCACCTGCGGTGCGCCGCTCCCGGCACACCGGATCGGCAGGCCGCGCCCAGTGTTCGCCGGCTCCTGCCGTCGTTCGCCGACGGGTGTCTCGGCAGGCCTCCGGCGAGCGCCGTTGCCGACCGGACCGCAAGGCCCTCTTCACCCGGCCGCCCCGATGCGTCACCATGCTGTGAAACGAGTCGGCGGACCATGCGCTCCCGGGCACTGCTCCGGGGCATTCGCGGCCCGCCGTGCCACGCCGGGCCCGCCCGTCGGAGCGATCGGCTCCTCCCCCGACGCGCGTACCTTCCGTGCACGCGATGAATTGATTCAAGGCAGAAGAACAACTCGACCGGGCGATTGACCATCACCGGAGGAGAACCTACCGTTCGACCGAACTGAAACGATTCATGCGCTCTTCAGTCCGACCGTCTTCCGGTCGCCGGATGCCCCCTTGCGAGGTGCTCATGTCCGATGTGTCGGCCGTCAAGGAAGTCCTGAAGTCCCAGGTGATCGAGACTCCTTCATGGGGCTACGGGAATTCGGGGACTCGTTTCAAGGTGTTCGCGCAGCCGGGAGTTCCGCGCGATCCGTTCGAGAAGCTGGAGGACGCGGCGCAGGTGCACGCGTTCACGGGCGTGGCGCCGAAGGTGTCGTTGCACATCCCGTGGGACAAGGTCGAGGACTACGCCGCGCTGAACCGGCACGCCGAGGGCCTCGGCGTGCGGATCGGTGCGATCAACTCCAACGTCTTCCAGGACGACGACTTCAAGCTCGGTTCGGTCACCCACCCCGATCCCGCGGTGCGCCGCAAGGCCACCGGCCATCTGTTGGAGTGCGTCGACATCATGGACGAGACCGGGTCGCCCGATCTCAAGCTCTGGTTCTCCGACGGCACCAACTATCCGGGGCAGGACGACATCGTGGCCCGGCAGGACCGGCTCGCCGAGGCGCTGACCGAGGTCTACGAGCGCCTCGGCGACGACCAGCGGATGCTGCTGGAGTACAAGCTCTTCGAGCCCGCGTTCTACACGATGGACGTGCCGGACTGGGGCACGGCGTACGCGCACTGCCTGGGCCTCGGGCCGAAGGCCCAGGTGGTCGTGGACACCGGGCATCACGCGCCGGGCACCAACATCGAGTTCATCGTGGCGTTCCTGCTGCGCGCCGGGAAGCTCGGCGCGTTCGACTTCAACTCCCGGTTCTACGCCGACGACGACCTGATGGTCGGGGCCGCCGACCCGTTCCAGCTGTTCCGGATCATGCACGAGGTGGTCAGGAACGGCGGGCTGAGATCCGAGACGAACGTCAACTTCATGCTCGACCAGTGCCACAACATCGAGGCGAAGATCCCGGCCGTGATCCGGTCGGTCGCCAATGTGCAGGAGGCGACCGCCAAGGCGTTGCTGGTCGACGCGGCAGCGCTGGAGGCGGCGCAGCGGTCCGGTGACGTGCTAGCGGCGAACGGTGTCCTGATGGACGCCTACAACACCGATGTGCGTCCGCTGCTCGCCGAGGTGCGCGAGGAACTCGGCCTGGCCGGGGACCCGTTCGCCGCGTATCTGGCTTCCGGCAACCAGGAGCGGCTCGCCGCCACCCGGGTCGGCGGCGAGCAGGCCGGCTGGGGCGCCTGACCCCGCCCCTCCCCCGTGGGCCCGTCCGCCCCGCCCGTTCCTCCTTCCTCGTACGCCCGTCCGACCACCCCGTTCGGGTCTCTCCCGTCCGACCTGTTCCGACCCCTCCCCGGACCACGAAGGAATTCCATGACCTCCGTGACACACCCCGAAGTCGCCGCGCTGCTGGAGCGCGCCCATCGCATCGGCTCCGACCCCCGCAACACCAACTACGCGGGCGGCAATGCCTCGGTCAAGGCCACCGCGATCGACCCGGTCACCGGTCGCGAGACCGAACTGCTGTGGGTCAAGGGGTCCGGGGGCGATCTCGGCACCCTGACCGAGGCGGGTCTCGCCGTGCTGCGCCTGGACCGGGTGCGTGCGCTCGAGGGCGTGTATCCGGGGGTGGAGCGCGAGGACGAGATGGTGGCGGCGTTCGACTACTGCCTGCACGGCAGGGGCGGCGCCGCTCCGTCCATCGACACGGCGATGCACGCTCTGGTCGGGGCCGCGCACGTCGACCATCTGCATCCGGACTCGGGGATCGCGCTGGCGTGCGCCGCCGACGGCGAGAAGCTCACGGCGGAGTGCTTCGGCGACAAGGTGGCCTGGGTGGGCTGGCGCAGGCCCGGTTTCCGGCTCGGCCTGGACATTGCCGCGGTCAAGGAGGCGAACCCGCGGGCCGTCGGCGTGATCCTGGGTGGTCACGGCATCACGGCCTGGGGCGAGACGTCCCAGGAGTGCGAGCACAACGCCCTCTGGATGATCCGCACCGCCGAGGCGTTCCTGGACGAGCGCGGCAGGGCCGAGCCGTTCGGCCCCGTGTGGGCGGGCCGGGAGCCGCTGGCCGAGGAGCGGCGCCGGGAGCGTGCGGCGGTGCTCGCCCCGTTGGTCCGCGGTCTGGTCTCCACCGACCGGCCGCAGGTGGGCCACTTCACGGACGCGGAACCGGTGCTGGACTTCCTCTCCCGTACCGGGCATCCGCGGCTCGCCGCGCTCGGCACCTCGTGTCCGGACCATTTCCTCCGTACGAAGGTCGCTCCGCTGGTTCTCGACCTGCCCGCGGACGCCCCGCAGGCCGAGGTCGAGGCGCGGCTGAGGGAGCTGCACGCGGAGTACCGGGAGGCGTATCGCGCCTACTACGAGCGTCATGCCTCGCCCGGCTCCCCGGCGATGCGCGGTGCGGACCCGGCGATCGTGCTGGTGCCCGGGGTCGGCATGTTCTCCTTCGGCAAGGACAAGCAGACGGCTCGGGTCGCCGGGGAGTTCTATCTCAATGCCGTCCAGGTCATGCGTGGTGCCGAGGCCGTCTCCTCGTACGCCCCGATCGAGGAGTCCGAGAAGTTCCGGATCGAGTACTGGGAGTTGGAGGAGGCCAAGCTGCGCCGGATGCCGGAGCCCGGACCCCTGGCCGCCAGGGTGGCGCTGGTCACGGGTGCGGGATCCGGCATCGGCAGGGCCATCGCGCACCGGCTGGTCGCGGAGGGGGCGTGTGTCGTCGTCGTGGACCGCGACGCGGAGGGCGCCGCCTCGGTGGCACGGGAACTCGGCGGGCCCGACGCGGCCGTCGCGGTGACGGCCGACGTGACCGACGAGAAGCAGATCGTCGCCGCGTTCGGGGCCGCGGCGCTCGCGTTCGGCGGTGTGGACCTCGTCGTGAACAATGCCGGCATCTCCGTCTCGAAGCCGCTGCTGGACACGACCGCGCAGGACTGGGACGTCCAGCACGCCATCATGGCGCGCGGCTCGTTCCTGGTGTCGCGGGAGGCCGCCCGGATGATGCGGGCCCAGGGCATCGGCGGCGACATCGTCTACATCACGTCGAAGAACGCGGTGTTCGCGGGCCCGAACAACATCGCCTATTCGGCCACCAAGGCCGACCAGGCCCACCAGGTGCGGCTGCTGGCGGCCGAGCTGGGCGAGCACGGGATCCGGGTCAACGGGGTCAACCCCGACGGTGTGGTGCGCGGTTCGGGGATCTTCGCGGCGGGCTGGGGTGCCCAGCGCGCGGCCACGTACGGCATCGAGGAGGAGAAACTCGGGGAGTTCTACGCCCAGCGGACGCTCCTCAAGCGCGAGGTGCTCCCGGAGCACGTGGCCAATGCCGTCTTCGCCCTGACGGGTGGTGACCTCACGCACACGACGGGGCTGCACATTCCCGTCGATGCCGGTGTGGCCGCGGCGTTCCTGCGATGATCCGCGTACCCGCCCCGGCCGGGAGGAGGGTGCTGTGTCCGTGACGTCAGGGGGCGAGGCGGTCTTCGCGGCCGTGGACCTCGGTGCGACCAGCGGCCGGGTGATCACCGGCCGGGTGGGTTCCGGAGAGCTCGTACCGGTCGAGGCACACCGCTTCCCCAATACGCCGGTCCGTCTGCCGGACGGACTGCGGTGGGACGTCCTCGCCCTGTACCAGGGGGTGCTGGACGGGCTGCGGGCCGCTGCCCGCGCGGGTCCGGTCGCCTCGGTCGGCATCGACACCTGGGCGGTCGACTACGGTCTCCTCGATGCCGACGGAGCGCTGCTGGGGCTGCCGTTCCACTACCGCGACGGACGTAACGCCGAGGCCGCCCGCCGGCTGCTGGCCGAGTGCGGCGGGCGGGAGCTGTACGCCGTCAGCGGGTTGCAGCAGTTGCCGTTCAACACGGTGTTCCAGCTGGCCGCCCACCGCAGGAGTGCCCAGTGGGGTGCGGCGCGGACGGTGTTGCTGATCCCCGATCTGCTGACGTACTGGCTGACGGGCTCGGTAGGTGCGGAGGTCACCAACGCGTCGACGACCGGTCTGTTCGACGCGTCCGCCGGTGTCTGGTCCGATGCGCTGATCGGCCGGCTGGGGCTGGATCGTTCGTGGTTCCCGCCGCTGCGCGAGCCGGGTGATCCGGCGGGGACGCTGCTGACGCATGTCTCCGAGTACACCGGTCTGCCCGCCGGGACGCCGGTGACGGCCGTCGCCTCGCACGACACCGCTTCGGCGGTCGCCGCGGTGCCCGCGACGGAGCCGGGGTTCGCGTACCTCTCCTGCGGCACGTGGTCGCTGGCGGGGCTCGAACTGACGGCCCCGGTCCTGACGGAGGAGTCCCGGGCGGCGAACTTCACCAATGAGCGCGGGGTGGACGGCACCGTCCGCTATCTCCGCAACATCATGGGGCTGTGGCTGCTGGAGGAGTGCCGTCGGACGTGGAGCGGCCAGGGCATGTCCTCGGGACTGGACCGGCTTCTCGCGGAGGCGGCCCGTGCCCGGCCGTTCGCCGCGGTGATCGATCCGGACGACGAGGCGTTCCTCGCGCCGGGCGACATGCCGGCACGCATCGACGCCCATCTCCTGCGTACCGGGCAGGTGCCGCCGGACGGTCCCGGGGGATATGTGCGCTGTGTGCTGGAGAGTCTGGCGCTGGCCCATCGCAGGACGTTGCGCCTGGCCGCCGCTCTCGCGGGGCGGGAGCCGGTCCGGATCCATCTCGTCGGCGGGGGTTCGCGCAACGCGTTGCTGTGCCAGTGGACCGCGGACGCCACCGGGCTCCCCGTCACGGCCGGGCCGGCCGAGGCGACCGCGCTCGGGAACATCCTGCTGCAGGCCCGTGCCCGCGGGCTGGTGGGGGACCTCGGGGACATGCGACGGCTCGTGGCCCGGACCCAGGAACTGCGCCACTACACCCCGCGGGGCGATCAACGGGTGTGGGACCGGGCGGCCGCGCGGCTGGAGCCCGCCTGAGCGCCCGGTGTCCCGCCCTCGACAGCGGTCCGGGCCTCCTCGGAGGTGGTTCGGGCCCGGTACGGAAGACGGAGGAAGGAAACCCATGGCTGATGTCCCGCCCGCTGTGCCGGGCTCCGCACTCACCCGCGTCACACGCCGTCGTACTCGTGTCGGTCTGGTCTCCGGCGGACTCGGCGCGTACTGGCCGCAGTTCCCCGGCCTCCTCGACCGATTGCGGGAGTCCGCGCGCTTCGTGGCCGGGCGGTTCGAGGGGATGGGCTGTCAGGTCGTCGACGCCGGCTTCGTCTCCGATCCGCAGGAGGCCGCCGGGGCGGCCGAGAAGCTGCGCGCGGCCGACTGCGACATCGTCGTGACGTTCCTGACGACGTATCTCACGGCCTCGATGGTCCTGCCGGTCGCCCAGCGCGCCCATGCCCCGGTGCTGGTCGTCGACCTCCAGCCGACCGAGGCCATGGACCACGCGAACACGGACACGGGAGCGTGGCTGGCCTACTGCGGGCAGTGTCCGCTGCCGGAGATCGCCAATGTGTTCCGGCGCGGCGGAATCCCCTTCCGGTCCGTATCGGGCCATCTGCGCGACGAGAACGCCTGGGACAGGATCGGTCGCTGGATCCGTGCCGCTCGGGTGCGCGGTGTGCTGCGTCACGGGCGGCACGGACTGATGGGGCACCTCTACCCGGGGATGCTCGACGTCTCCACCGACATGACGCTGGTCTCCAGCCGGTTCGGCGGGCACGTCGAGGTTCTCGAGTTCGACGATCTGCGGGTCCGGGTCGCCGCCGTGACGGACGCCGCTGCCGCCGAACGCGTCGCGCTGGCGCGTACGGTCTTTGCCCTCGACGGTTCCGTCGACGAGGGCGATCTCGCATGGGCGGCCCGGGTCTCGGTCGGGCTGGACCGGCTGGTGGAGGACTTCGGGCTGGACAGCCTCGCCTACTACCACCGCGGTCTGGAGGGCGAGATCCACGAGCGGCTCGGCGCCGGAATGATCCTGGGCGCGTCGCTGTTGACCGCGCGCGGCATCCCGATGGCCGGGGAGTACGAGCTGCGCACCAGTCTGGCCATGCTGGTCGCCGACACCCTGGGGGCGGGCGGTTCCTTCACCGAGTTCCAGGCCCTCAATTTCCGGGACCGGGTGGTCGAGATGGGTCACGACGGTCCCGCCCATCTCGCGATCAGCGCCGGGGATCCGCTGCTGCGCGGGCTCGGCGTCTATCACGGCAAGCGCGGCTGGGGCGTCAGTGTGGAGTTCGACGTGGAACACGGCCCGGTCACCACGTTCGGCATCGGTCAGGAGGCCGACGGCACCTTCACCTTCATCGCGTCCGAGGGCGAGGTCGTGCCGGGGCCGCTGCTGGAGATCGGCAACACCACGTCCCGGGTCGACTTCGGTTTCGACCCCGGCGAATGGACCGATGCCTGGTCCGCGACGGGGGTCGGCCATCACTGGACCCTGTGCACCGGCCACCGCGCCAAGGACCTCGGGGCCGCGGCCGGGCTCCTCGGCGTTCCCTTCCACCTGGTGGACGGCCCCGGCGAACTCTGAATCCGTACGTGTTCCAGGACGGGTCCGTCGGTTCCGGGGCGGGTCCGTCGTGACGCGGTGGCCCCGCCCCGGGGAGGGGCGCACCGCCCCGGCACGGTGCGCCGTCGGGAACCGGTGGCCGGGTCGGTTCACCGGCCTCCGGCCAGGCCGAGCTCCCGGTCGCCCAGCGGGGCGAAGAAGAGTGCCACATCGGCGTCGGTGACATCGGCGAGAGCCGCCGGGCTCCACCGCGGGGCGCGGTCCTTGTCGATGATCTGGGCCCGCACGCCCTCCACCAGGTCGGGCCTGGTGAAGGCGGTGCACGAGGTGCGGTATTCCTGGTCGAGCACCTCTTCCAGGCTGCCGAGCCCGCGGGCCCTGCGCAGCGCGGCGAGGGTCACCTTGAGGGAAGTGGGCGACTTGGCCAGGATCGTTCCGGCGGCCCGTTCCGCGGCGGGGACGCCACTGCTGCCGAGCCGGTCGACGATCTCCTCGACCGAGTCGGCCCGGTAGCAGGAGTCGATCCACTCGCGGTGTTCGGCCAGCTCACCGGCGGGTGCGGGTGAGGCGTACCGCAGTACCGTCTTCTCGATCTCCGTGGCCGTGCCGCAGCCGGCGAGGTCCGTGACGAGTGCGGTGAGGTGGTGGGACGGGACGAAGTGGTCGGCGAGCCCGCACAGCAGCGCGTCCCCCGGCCCGGCCGCCTCCGCGGTGAGGGCCAGGTGGGTGCCCAGTTCGCCGGGTGCCGCGGCGAGGAGGTGCGTTCCGCCCACGTCGGGGACGAACCCGATGCCGGTCTCGGGCATGGCGACGCGCGAGCGTTCGGTGACGACGCGGACGTCCCCATGGGCCGAGACGCCGACGCCGCCGCCCATCACGATGCCGTCCATGATCGCGACGTACGGCTTGGGGAAGCGGGCGATGCGGGCGTTGAGCCGGTACTCGTCGCGCCAGAAGTCCGTCGACGCGTCGTTCCCGGCGCGGGCGTCCTCGTAGATGGACCGGATGTCGCCGCCCGCGCAGAGGCCGCGTTCACCCGCCCCGGTGATCAGGACGGCGGTGACGGAGTCGTCGTGTTCGGCTTCGGCGAGTGCTTCGGCGACGCGTGTCACCATGACGTGGTTCAGCGCGTTGAGGGCGCGTGGACGGTTGAGCGTGATGTGCCGGACGCGTCCCTCGGTGTGCAGCAGAACGGGATCTTCGTGGTTCATGAATGCGCTCCGGTCAGCCCCTGTGCCGTATCGACCGCAGATCGCGGACGATCTTCCGCTGCCATTCTGCGGGGGCGGGTTCCGGCCCGGGACGGCAGGGGTACCGGGGGTGCCGGGCCCCGTGCCCGGGCCGGATTGCGCCGGGGGTCCGCTGTGGCAGCCCGCCGGAACCGGTTCGACAATTGAGACACCCGGCACGGGCCGCGCCGCCCGGCGGCCCAGCCCGGCGACCTCGGAGCAGGAATGACCGATCACCACCAGCAACCGAGCAGATCCGTCCCGCCCCGCCTGCTGATCGACAGGACGCACAATGGCGAGACCGCAACGGCTCAGCGGCTTGCCATGAACAGGACGGGCAGCTTCGAGTGGGACGTGGCAGCCGATACGCTCGCCATCGACGATGCCGGGCTGCTGGTGTTCGGTCTGGATCCCCGGACCTTCGACTCACGGCCCGAGACCGTGATGGAGCGGCTCGAACAGTCGGAGCGGACCCGTCTCGAAGTGGCGATCGACGAGGCGATCAAGAGCGGGCGCAGTTCGTACAGCGTGCACTTCCGGGTGCCGCTGGACAACGGCAAGGACCAGTGGACCCACATCCAGGCGCGAATCCTGCGCGCCGAGGACGGGCGCACGGAACGGATCATCGGGGTGGTGCAGGACGCCACCGCCGAGGTCACCCATTCGGCCTTCGTGCTGGACCTGGAAAAACGCCGACAACGCCAGACCAGCATCGTTGAACGCACAACGAGCGCCCTGTCGCGCGCGGTGACCGTGGACGATGTGACCGCGTCGCTCACCGGACCGGGCGGGCTCGCCCGGCTCGGCGCGGACGGGCTCTCGCTCGGGCTGGTCGAGAACACCTCGATGAACGTCATCGCGCTGAGCGGCAATTCGGTGGAGGCGATCGACGAAGTCCGGTCCGCGGGCCTGAACCGTGACTTTCCGCTGGCCGACACGATCCTGAGCGGGCGGCCCAGGTTCCTGACCTCGGTCTCCGCGCTCGTCCACCGCTACCCGGTGCTGGCCCCTCACGCCGACCGGATGGAGTTTCGTGCCGCCGCCTATCTGCCGCTCGTGGCCCAGGCCCGCTCCCTCGGCACCCTGGCGCTCTTCTACCGCGAACGAACGGCCTTCAACGCGGACGAGCGCAATCTGTGTCTGGGGCTGGCCGCCATCGTCGCCCAGTCCCTGCAGCGCGCGAAGCTCTTCGACGAGGAGCGCGAATTCGCCACCGGCCTCCAGTCCGCGATGCTGCCGAGGAGGATCCAGGAGATCGAGGGCGGCGAGATCGCCGTGCGCTACCACGCGGCCTGGAGCGGCCGTCAGGTCGGGGGCGACTGGTACGACGTGATCGCGCTGCCCAAGAACCGGTTCGGGATCGTGGTCGGCGACGTGCAGGGCCACGACACGCATGCCGCCGCCACCATGGGGCAGCTGCGCATCGCCCTGCGCGCGTACGCCGCCGAGGGGCACCCGCCGTCGACGGTGCTGGCACGGGCCTCGCGTTTCCTCGCCGAGCTGGACACGGACCGCTTCGCGACCTGTACGTACGCCCAGGTCGATCTGGCGTCGGGGACCGTGCGGGTGGTCCGTGCCGGGCATTTCGGGCCGCTGATCCGGCACATGGACGGCCGGGTCGGCAGCCCTCAGGTACGGGGCGGCCTGCCGTTGGGCATTTCGACCGACTTCGGGGACGAGGAGTATCCCGAGACCCGGCTCGACCTGGTGCCGGGCGAGACCCTTGTCCTGTACACCGACGGTCTGGTGGAGGAGCCGGGGGCCGACATCGATTCGGGCATCCGCACGTTGATCAACGAGGTGAGCGCGGGACCGGCGAGCGCCCAGGCACTGGCCGACCATCTGTCGGAGCGGCTCTGGGAACGCTGGGGCTCGGGGGACGACGTGGCCCTCCTTGTGCTCCGGCGCAGTCCGGATCCCGGGTCGCCGCGGGCGCCGCGGCTGCACCAGTACATTCACCAGGCCGACCCGGAAGGGCTCTCCGACGCCCGTACCATCGTGCGCCAGGCCCTGACCGACTGGGACATGGCCGAGCTCGCGGACGACGCCGAGCTGGTCACCGGCGAGTTGCTGGTGAACGTCCTGCTGCACACGGAGGGCGGCGCGGTGCTCACCCTGGAGGTGCTGCCGGAGCCCGTACGCCGGGTCCGCCTCTCCGTGCAGGACCGCTCCAGTGCCTGGCCGAGGCGGCGCAGCCCCGGCGAGACCGCGACGTCGGGGCGGGGTCTGCTGCTCCTGGACGCCGTCGCCACCCGCTGGGGCATCGAACCCCGCGGGGAGGGCAAGGCGGTCTGGTGCGAGATCGGCCCCCCGGTACCGCCCGCGTCCACCGTCCGGTCCGCGACGGAACCGGTGTGACGCCGGAACCGGTGGGATGCCGGGTACGCAAGGGGCGCCGGGACGGAGGGACGACTGCATGGAAGCGGAAGGAGTGTCGTCCCGCACGCCGGTCGTGGGCCGCGCTCCCCCGTGGCCGCCGCCCCCTGTACCGGGCCGGCTCCGGTGCGTCGGTCAGCGCTGCGGTACGGTGCGGCGCTTGCGCACGGACCACATGATGCCGCTGCCGGCAAGCAGGACGATCACGGCCGCTCCCGCGATGACCGGAGTGGTGGACGAGCCGCCCGTCTCGGCCAGGTCGGGCGAGCCGGGGAGTGGGACGGCCACGGCGGGCGCGGACGTCGACGGCGCCTCGCCGGGTATGACGCTCCCGGTGAGGGCCTCCGCGGAGGGCGCCGTGGCCTCGGACGGCGCGGGGGACGGGGTGGCATCCTCACATACGGGGGCCTGCTTGGTCTCGTCGCGCGAGAAGTCGTCGCCGTCACCGGCACTGACGACGAGGCGGACCGCCAGTTCCCTGTCGTGCTCGGGCAGTTCGAGCTTCTTGTGGAACTCCTTGCCGAAGGTCTCGGTGGGCAGGAGCTCCTTGCCGTCGACAGTGACGGTCAGCCGGTTGGTGACACCGCTGTTGTAGGCGGTCAGGTCGATGCTCACCTCGTTGCAGGTCACGGCCCAGGTGGGGGTGTGGGCCGCGGCCGGACCGGCGGAGAGCACCGTGCCGGTCAGGCCGACGACCGCGGCGGCCGCGAGGGATCCCGCAGCACGCAGCGAGCTCCTGGGTATGGTCATGAATTGTTCCTCCGCGTATATGTCTCATCGCCCGGGTGGTGGTGGGCCGCAGAGTACTTCTCCCACCGACGGTGCACGCACCCGCCCCGTGGGACATCTCGCGCGCCAACTGCCCCCACACCGGCCCTGGTTCGGACATGTCGGGCGCGGCGTGGAGGGTCAGCCCGCGGGGACCGGTGGCGCGAAGTGTGCGCCCCTGGGTGAAGCGGGCGGGCCGGGCGGAACCGCGCCGTCAGAGGTGGCGGTGCATGATGTGCAGCCCGACCAGCCCGCGTTCCGGGTGGTTGAACCCCTCGGGCAGGGTGCCCAGGACCTCGAAGCCCAGTGAGCGGTAGAGCCGGACTGCGTGGGTGTTCGTCTCCACGACCGCGTTGAACTGCATGGCCCGGAACCCAGCCGCGCGGGCCCATTCCAGGGTGTACTCGCACAGGGCCCGGCCCACCCCCTTCCCCGAGTGCTTGGGGTCGACCATGTAGCTGGCGCTGGCGATGTGCGAGCCGTTGCCCATGTGGTTGTTGTTCATCTTGGCCGTGCCGAGGACCGTCCCGTCGTCGACTGCGACGACCGTGCGGTTGGGGGACTTGAGGAGCCACCAGGATTCGGCCTCCTCCTCACCCAGGTCCAAGGGGTAGGTGAAAGTCTCGCCCGCGGCGACGATTTCGTGGAAGAAAGGCCAGATGGCGGGCCAGTCCTCGGTGGTGGCTTCCCTGATCAGCATGGCAGCCAGGATGCCTGTGCCGATCTTCGTCCACGACCTGTTTTCCCGTTCACCGCACGTCACCTGCCGCCGTGAGCAGCGTTTTCGGCCCCTTTCACTCCATCACGCACCGTGCGGCGCACGGCCCGGCCCGGATCGCCGACGGCGCCCGGTCCCGGACGTGCGCCTGCGCAGACGGAACCGGGCGAGCAGGCCGGGCGCGGGCTCCGTCGTGCCGACAGGAGCCGCCCCTGAAGCGGACACCACCGCATGCCCGGATGCCGGGGCCGGAGCCGGGCCGGGCGTCGAGAGCGGGCCGGGCGCTGCGACCGGACCGGGGACCGGAGCCGGGACAGGCACCGGAACCGGGGGCGGGCCAGAAACCGAGCTCCGATCTGCCCCCGTGACCGGGCGGGGTGCCGCGGACGGATCGGGCACCGTGGTCAAGTCCGGCGCCGAGGCCGGGGTCAGTGCTGGGGCCGGCGTCAACACCGAGGCCGTGGTCGGCACCGGGTCAGGGGACCGAACGGGATCCGGCATCGATGCCTGGGTGGGCGCAACTGCTGCGGGTGTGGTCCCGGCACTGAATTCGAGGCCGGATTCGGGGCCCGAGCCGACCTCCACGCCGAATCCTGGCCCGGTTTCGGGATCCGTACCGGCTTCGGGCTCACGCCCGCCCTCTTGCTCCGGGTCGGGAAAGGGGTGGGGGCGCCATCCGCCGTCCGGGCGCGGAGCCGGACGGATCTCCCGGGCGCTGTCCAGTTCCATGATCAGGCCCACCCGCCGCCACAGCATCTCGTCCGGTTCGTCGGCCCGCAGCAACTGCGCCGTGGTTTCCCGGGCGGACGGCGATGCCGTCGGCACGAAGGCCGGTTCGGGCCGGATCCTGGCGAGGTAGGCACGTTCGTACGGGTCGTCGACCACCTCCGCCAACTGCACCGGGTCCAGCGTTTCGGCGACCACGGCCGCACGCGCCCAGGGGTCCTCCGTGAGGCACAGCAATCGCTCGACCCGGCGCGAACGCCAGTTCCGCGCGCGGTGGTCGGCGCCTTCCGCCAAACGGCTCCGCACCCAGGCCGGACTCCTGCCCGTCAGAAGGCCGGGTTGTCCGGCGGCGAACCGTGCGAGTTCCTCCGCGAGGTAGAGCCAGACAACCGCCCGGTACCGGTTGAGGTAGAAGGTGATCGGTGTGAGGCACCCGGCGCGGGCGAGCCGGGTGAAGCGGTCGGGGCTGATGCCCAGCAGTTGGGCCCCCTCCGCGGTCCCCACCGCGCGCACCTTCTCCCTGAGCGTTTCCGGGAACCCGTCCTGGGACCGGAGCCGCTGGACCTCCGCATGGTCGACCCTGGGCCTTCCACCGTCCTGGCCCGTCACCAGGCGGATCAGTCCCAGGTGTACCGCGATGGCGAACTCGCCACGCTTCAGCCGGAGTTCCCGAGCTGCTGTACCCGTGGCCATCGTGTCCGCGGTGACCGCGGTGTCCGTGCACGCGTCCCGCGCGTCGTCGGTCTTCGTGCACATGTCTTCGGTAACAGTCATGACGCTCTCCCCCACGAGGCTCGATCACTCTCTGTGACCACCGTAACGCGGAAGAGGAGTAGCCCGCCCGGCCTGTGGACAACCCAGCGGCCGGATCAGATCGTGTCGTCCCCCACGCCTCCGGTCTGCCTCGCGGCAACGCCGAGATGCTCCCCGACCCTGTTCACGAGCAGCGTCATCTCGTACGCGACCTGGCCGACATCGGCCTCCGCCTCGCTCAGCACGCACAGACAGCTGCCGTCCCCCGCCGCCGTCACGAACAGCATCGCCTCGTCGAACTCCACCATCGTCTGCCGGGGCTTTCCGGCCCGGAAGTGGCGCCCCGATCCGCGGGCGAGGCTCTGGAGCCCCGATGCGACCGCGGCAAGGTGTTCCGCGTCCTCACGCTCGAGGTCCGTGCTCGCCCCCGTCACCAGTCCGTCGTTCGACAGCACCAGCGCATGCCGTATGTACTCGACCCGCCTCGTGAGGTCGTCAAGGAGCCAGTCGAGTCCTCTGTCAAGCGCCATTTCCCCGTTCCTCCCCGCTCATGCGTTCCCCGTGCCCCGTGCGCGTAAGCCTTGCGCACCGGTCACGCGGGGGCAAGCACTCCTTCGCCATGTGGCTGGGTCCGGGCCCCCTTGGGAGAGTTCGTCCCACAAGGGCTGGAAGCGGTTCCGCCCCGGTGCGCCGAAGGGACGGAACGAGGGGCCGGATCGCCTGGTGAAGCGCCTGAAGCCCCTGGCCACAGCAGTCGCGGGCTCCCGGTCGGCCCGTCCGTGCGAGCGGCCGACTCCCCCGGCCCGCCGAGGAGTTTCTCCGTCCGTGGTGGCCGGATCTCGCCGAACAGTACCTCTCGGCATGCTCTTCTTCGCCTCGACACATCTCCGGCCTGTCGGCCGCGTCCGCCGTTCCCGGCCGTGAGCACACGAGGGTGTTTCGACCGCGGTGAAGGCGGTGCGGCGCAGGAGCCCTCGCGGGGGCGAGCGGCCCGCGTGCGGCGGATGTCCGGCACCTACACTGGACGCTTCGGGTGCGAGGAACCGGCCGCGCGGACAGGGAGAACAAGAGTGTCGACAGCTGCCGACGGCGGTTTCGAGGATCCGCCCGCGGATGTACTGCTGGAGGCCGCGGCAGCCTTCGGTCTGCTGGCGACGCCCGCGCGGCTGCACATCGTATGGGCCCTGTCCCAGGGCGAGAGCGATGTGACGGGCCTTGCCGACCGGGTGGGCGGCACGCTTCCTTCGGTGAGCCAGCATCTGACGAAACTGAAACTGGCGGGCCTGGTCCGCTCCCGGCGCGAAGGCCGCCGTCAGGTGTATCTCGTCGACGATCCCGATGTGGTGACCGTCGTCCGGCTGATGGTGGGCCAGCTCACCGAACGCGCCGGTCACCCGTCGGCACTGCCCGTGCGCCTCCGCGAACTGGGCGCCTGAGAACGGCATCGGCGGAAACACGGCGCACCTGCCGTCGCGCCCCCGCCGTCGCGCTTCCTCGCCGGTCACCCGCCACCCGGTGCCGTGTTCCCGCATCCGGCGGGAGGTCAGCCGTACGAGAGGTCCGCGCACGGGTCGTCGTCGGCCGACCGCGCCCCGTCGGCGACGGTGGACGGAACACCGGAGGACGCCGGTTTCTCCGGTGCGGCCGAGGGGTTGGCCGCGTAGGAACTGCCGAGGATCACCTGGATTCCGGGGATGTCGGATGCCGTCGCCCTGGCTCCGGCGAAGAGCCGCGCCGTGGTCTCCGCCTCGTCACGCAGCCCCGGCCCGTACTCGACGACGGTCGTGGCATGGTCCTGTCTGCCCGCCGTGGCCGTGGTGGTGACGGTGAAGTCCCGGGAGCGCAGGAGGTCGGCGGCGCGGGCCGCGAGCCCGGTGACCGTGGTGCCGTTGTAGACGGCGACGTCGATGCCCTTGCCGGAGACCGGGACCGTGGGCGAGGTCGATTCCTTGTCCGTCTTTTCGCCCTTGCCCGATCCCCTGCCGCTGGCGTCCTTGCCGTCGACCGTCCGGTCGGTCTTCAGCGCGGCCCAGAGCGCGTCGGCGTCCGGTTCGACGATCGCGACACGCGCGCCCTCGTAGCGCCAGGGAACCGTGACGAACTTGGTGTTGTGCAGGTCGACGTTCTTCATCGACATGGCGAATTCCAGGAGCTGGTCGGCCGAGCCGAGTCCCGGGTCGACGGTCATCGCGTCGGTGGCCGCCTTGGCCAGGGGCAGCAGGGTCGTGGGGTTCAGCCCCTGGGACCTGACCTTCTTGACGAGGGAGGCGACGAATGCCTGCTGGCGTTTGATACGCCCTATGTCCGAGCCGTCACCGATGCCGTGCCGGAGCCGGACATAGTCGAGCGCCCGCTGCCCGGAGACGGACTGCGGCCCCTTCGTGAAGATCAGGGCGCCCCGGGTGGGCAGCTTCGGGCTGAGGTCTCGCTGGTAGATGTCCTTGGGCAGACACACCGGCACTCCGCCGACGGCGGAGGTCAGTGCCGAGAATCCCTCGAAGTCGATGACCACGGTGTGGTCGACGCGCAGGCCGGTGAGCTGTTCGACCGTGTTCTGCGTACAGGCGGGGTTCCCCTCGGGCGTCTCCCCCACCGAGAACGCCCCGTTGAACATCACGCCGTGCTGCGGTGCGGTCCACTCGCCACCCGGCATCTTGCAGGCCGGGATGTCCACGAGGGCGTCACGCGGGATGGACACGGCGACCGCGTGCTTGCGGTCGCCGTACACATGGAGCAGGAAGGCGGTGTCGGAGCGCCCCACCGTCCCCGTGCCGCCGCCCAGTTTGCCGTTGTCACCCGAACGTGAGTCCGATCCGATGACCAGGACGTTCTGCCCGCTCGACGAACCGGGCGGCCGGTCGCCGGAGATCCCGTCCGCACTGAAGGTGGTGATGCTGCCGCCGAGTTTGAGGTAGCCCCACCCGACACCGGCGACGAGCAGCACGAGGAACGACAGCCCGAACATGGCTGTCCGCCGCAGGCGGCTGCCCCTTCCCCCGCGCGTTCCCGCTGTGCGACTTCCCGTCATCGGCCACCCCATCCGTCCGGCTTCCACGGGGTAGGACGTGTTCCGCCATCCCATGGTTGTACAGTTGCGCAATGTAGCAAGCGTTTATGTCCGGGCGGATCATCGCACCTGCCCACGGCCACCCTGAAGCACTGTCCGCGGACGCCGAACGGAAACACCGGCCAAAGCACCGAAAGGGAGGGTGACACGCACATGTTGCGCAATGGCCTCGAACCCTGGCACCTGTTGATCGTGGCGATCGTGACGATCGCACTGTTCGGCTCGAAGAAGCTGCCGGATACGGCCAGGGCCCTGGGCAAATCCATGCGGATCCTGAAGAGTGAGGCGAAGGCCATGAAGGAAACCGATACGCAGGAACCCCGTACCGACACACGTGTTCAGGGCACCGGCTGACCAACGTACGTCACCTCGCCCCGCCGTTCACTTCACGGCTTGCGCAATCAGGGAACCATGGCCGTCGCGCCGTCGTTCCCCCGGTGACGGCCGAAGGAAGCGCTGTTCACCACATCACCGAATCGCTGGACCAATTGATCGTTGGAGGATGTTCATGGGTGTGACCCTGGCCAAGGGCGGCAACGTCTCCTTGTCGAAGGAGGCACCCGGCCTGACCGCAGTGACGGTCGGCCTGGGCTGGGACGTGCGGACGACGACGGGCGCCGACCACGACCTGGACGCGAGCGCGCTGCTGTGCTCGAACACTGGCAAGGTCCTCTCCGACCTGCACTTCGTCTTCTACAACAACCTCACCAGCCCGGACGGTTCGGTCCAGCACACCGGTGACAACCTGACCGGTGAGGGCGAGGGCGACGACGAGTCCATCAATGTGGACCTGTCGGCGGTCCCGGCGGATGTGGCCAAGATCGTCTTTCCGGTCTCGATCCACGACGCGCAGAGCCGTGGGCAGAGCTTCGGCCAGGTGCGCAATGCGTTCATCCGCGTGGTGAACCGGGCGAACGGCATCGAGCTGGCCCGTTACGACCTCAGCGAGGACGCCTCGACCGAGACCGCCATGGTCTTCGGCGAGCTGTACCGGCACGGCACGGAGTGGAAGTTCCGGGCGGTCGGTCAGGGATACGCCTCGGGCCTGGCCGGCATCGCCTCCGACTACGGCGTCAACGTCTGATCCGGAAACGGCGAGGCCGACGGGTGCGGGCCCTCCCGCCCCGGTACCGGGGAGTCGGGAGGGCCGGTGTGCATGGTCCCCGGTTTCCTCGCACTTCCGGGGCATGCTCCGGCAACTGCGCGATCATGTCCTCATGGCCGACGACCACACACGCGCCCAGGAATTCTTCACGGCCCGCGCGGCGGACTGGGACTCCCGGTTCCCCGACGACGGGCCCGCCTTCGACGAGGCCGTCCGTTCCCTGGGGCTGGAGCCCGGGGGAACGGTGCTCGACGCCGGATGCGGTACGGGGCGGGCCCTTCCCGCCCTCCGCACGGTTGTCGGGTCTCGTGGCACCGTCGTGGGCGTGGACCTGACAGCGGCCATGCTGGAGTCGGCGGTGCGGGCGGGCCGCGACCGGGAGGGGGTGCTGGTCCTCGCCGATGTTGCACGCCTGCCTTTCGGGGCACAGGCCTTCGACGCGGTGCTGGCGGCCGGGCTGGTCTCCCATCTCTCGCGCCCCGGCCCGGATCTGGCGGAACTGGCCCGGGTGGTGCGGCCCGGCGGGCGGCTGGCGCTTTTCCACCCCATCGGGCGGGCCGCTCTCGCGGCCCGGCACGGCCGTCGGCTCACGGACGACGATCTGCGCGCGGAGCGCAACCTCCGCCCCTTGCTGGCGCGTGCGGGCTGGCGGCTCGATGCCTACGCCGACGAGGACGAGCGCTTTCTCGCCCTGGCCGTGCGACTGCCCTGACCGGCGTGCCCCGGCCCCGCCCCGCCGTACTCACTCCGCCGAGGCAGCGGGACGCCGGTCGTGCGGGACCGGACAGCCGCCGATTCCCGGACGGGGGAACGTGCCGAGCGCGGAGACCTCGTAGCCGTTCGGGTACCCCTTGATCTCCGGGTTCTGCCGGGCGTAGTGCGGTGTGGAGCGCGGCGGCAGGAGTCGCACCGCCCGCGCCCGCAGGCGCAGGGCTCCGTGGACGAGGCCACAGGTCGCGGGCCCCGGGCGGTCGTACCGGAATGCCCTCAGCAGCGAATCGTCGAGGAGCGCCAGGGCGGCTTTTCGTGCGGCGGGGGCGAAGGGGCGCGGATACCAGGAGGCCATCAGGTCGAGCGTGGCGTCGGAGACCCGGCGCCCTCCCTCGTCCCAGCCGAAGTGCTCGGCCTCATAGGTGTCGAGGGTGTGCTCGAAGTCCTGGTACGACTGCGGCAGGTCCTTGATGCCCATGTGGGCGCCCAGGGTCCGGTAGTAGGCGGCGCACGCCCGCAGTTCGTGGTCGGACAGCCGACGCCAGCCGTAGTTGTCGAGCCACCGTTTCGGGGTGACGACGAAGGTGCACAGGACGTACCGCATGTCGTCGTTGCTGATGTCGTAGCTGCGGTGCATCTGATTGATCCGGCGGAGAGCCGTACGTCCGGGGTCGCTGTCGAAGCCGTGCTCCACGACGGCGTCGAGGAGCAGCGCGGTGTCGTCGTAACGCTTCTGCGTACGGTCCGTCATCTCGGCGGTCTGCGCAAGAAGCCGGCCGATGCCGGGTACGGCATACGTGCGGTACAGAGCGAGTTCGAGAGCGCGGGCGACGTCCCAGGGGAATTCGTATGTCACGGTGATCCGATAGATCCGGAGGAAGTCCCGTTCCGGATCGAGACGCTGAATCTCCTTCAGCCGGTCGTACCGCTTCACTGCGCTGCCCCCTCGAAATCGGTCCGAAGGTCCAACTTAACGTCGGCGGGGAACACCACAAGTACGTTCCGGCAAGTCACGCGCTCACGGTTCCACCGGAAGGCGGTCCACATGATCGACATAATCGGCAACCTGCGGAAGGCCGTGTCCTCCGATCGCAGGGGAGCACGGTCCGCGCCGCCTCCCAAGGACGGCCGGCGCAAGCGGCACAATCTGTTCGAGGCGGCCGCCGCCTACGTCTCGGCGTCCGTGGAGGAGGACCAGACGCGGATCGACGAGGCGAGCGGCTGGGTCTCCCCCGAGGCACTCTCCTTCGGGGTCAACGAGCTGGCCTGCCGGGCCGTCATCGTGCTGGCCCGTGAGCGCGGCGAGTCGCCACGGGCGGTGACCCGCACGCTGCTCGGCCTTCCCGCCGACTGAGGAGTCCGTCCGCGGGCCGCCTCCTCACTTGTCAGGGCCTCGACGAGTGGGTTGCCGACTCGTTAAGGTGCGCCGACGGACAGGGATGACGGACCAGGAGGTGCCGTGGCCGGGACGAACGACGCAGTCGTCGATGACGACGCACTGTATGTGCTGACCGCGGCGCTGCTGACACCGGCACAGTTCCCGAGCGTTCTCGGCGACGACTACCCGGCCGTGTGTGCCGCGCTCGCCCTCGAACCGTACGTCGAGGGCTATGGCCTCGTCCTCGGCCAGGACGGCAGTGGGGCGCGGTGGACCGTCGTCGTCGAGGACGTGTCCCTGGTCGCCGTCGCCATCGCGGCCTGGGACTGCGGCATGGAGTACGACCTCTCCCCCGACGACCGGTCGGTGGTCTGCGCGCTGCCCGGCTGGCCCCTCCCGGTGGCGGTCTCCGCCCCGGGTGTGGCCGCCCCGCACGATCCGTTGCCGGATCCGGAGGCCGAGGGCACCGATCGCACGCCGCTGGCGCCGCCCGACACGGAGTCGTGGGGGCCCGCCCAGCGACGCATGGGCGCGGACGAGATAGCGCACCAGTGGGCCGCCTGGCGCGAACAGCTCGACGACGACCCGGCCTTCGGTACCCGGTCCGGAGCGGACGGCTCCGGGACCGGGAGCGAGGGCCGGGGCGGAAACGGCACCGGAGCGGGAGCAGGTTCCGCTTCCCGGCCCGCCACCGACGCCGGAACCGATGCCGATGCCGACGCCGATGCCGAACGGACGGGTGGGGCCGGAGCCGGGGTCGCTCCGAAGACCGGCTCCGAGCCCCGGGCCGGTGCCGGGCCCGAGCCCGGAGCCGATCCGGGCGGCCCGTCCGACGCCGCCGAGGGTCCGGCCGGTGGAACCCCTTCGGGGGCGCACCCCGGTGTACGGCGGGCGCTCGCGGAGGCTCGTGGCTACATCGACGCCCCACCGCCGCCCGGCCGTGTCCGGTCCGCCTTCGCCCCGGGCGATGCCCGAATGCTGCGGGCCGACGGTCCCGGCTGGTCCCTGGTCGCCCGGACCGACGACATCGCGTTCATCCTGCTGGACGAGGAACCGGGCGAGGTCCTGCCGGTCGGGCGCGGCACGGGACTGCCCCGCCTGCTGCAGGCCCTCGACGCGCTCGCGGTGCGTCCGGCCTGAACACGGCCGCGGACATCCGGCCCGAGCACGGCTTCGGGCGTCCGTCCGGGGAAAACGTCCCGGGCCGCCTCGTCCTTCGCCTCCTACACGCGCTCCAGCGGCCGGTGGGGTCCGGCGGGCAGTTCGACCTCGATCGGGTCGCCCGGCCGGACCACTCCGCCGGCCGTGACGACGCCCATGATCCCTGCCTTGCGCACGATCAGGCCCGATTCGTCGCGGCCCACGACGTGCTTGAGGAGCCCGTCGCGGAAGTTGTCGATCTGCAGGCAGGGGTTGCGCAGCCCGGTGATCTCGACGACCGCCTCGTCGCCGAGGCGCAGCAGGGCCCCGACGGGGAGGGCGAGGAGGTCGATCCCCCTGGTGGTGACGTTCTCCCCGAGATCGCCCGGGGAGACGTCGAATCCGGCTTCCCGCAGTTCGCCGAAGAGTTCCTCGTGGATGAGGTGGACCTGGCGCAGATTCGGCTGGGTGGGGTCCTGCGCGACCCGGGAGCGGTGCTTGACCGTGACCCCCGCGTGCACGTCTCCCTCCACGCCGAGTCCGGCGAGGAGTCTGACGCTCTCCCGGTTCGGTTTGGTGAACGAGTACGTCTCGTTCCTGCTCACCGTGGTCACTGTCCCGCTCACTGGGGAGTCCTTCCCGTCAGCGTCCTATTTCCTTGCGGGTGATCCTACGGAGCCTGCGTCGCTGTCCGGGGTCCAGCAGCAGATACGCGACGGCCGGAACGCCGATCAGGACCAGCAACGACAGCCAGAAACCGATGAACGGCATCAGGACCACCGCTACGACGACTCCCCCGATGACGATCTTCGCGCTGTTCGACATCGTCCATGCCTCCTTCGCGGCCCGGAGCCGCTCCTGCTGTGAGAACGCCCGTGCGGGCCGATCGGTTCCGGCCCTCCCGAGGGCCTTTCCGCCGGCTCGTGCCGGCCCCCCTCGGGACCGGCTCGTTCCGGGGGAAGGGCCCGAGGTCTCATCGCAGGGGTTCGCCCACCTCGTGCATGTGGCGCAGTGCTTGCCGGTAGGACTCGATCAGTCCGGTCTCCGTGTACGGCATGCCGAGCGCCTCGCAGTGGGCGCGCACCATGGGCTGTGCCAGGCGCAGGTGCGGGCGGGGCATGCTCGGGAAGAGGTGGTGTTCGATCTGATAGTTGAGCCCGCCGAGGAACCAGTCGGTGAGGAGGCCGCCGCGCACGTTGCGCGAGGTGAGGACCTGGCGTCGGAGGTGGCCCCAGCGTTCGCCGTCGGGGTCGGGCATCTCCATGCCTTTGTGGTTCGGCGCGAAGGCCAGGCCCAGGTGGAGCCCGAACAGCGCATGGTGCACGAGTGCGAAGACGACGGCCTTTCCCGGGGACATGACGGTGAGCAGCAGTGCCGCGTAGAGGCCGAGGTGGGCGATCAGGAGCAGTGCGGAGAGAGCCCGTTCCCGGGTGGGCTGCCGGCGCAGGTACTGGAAGCCGGAGATCTTCAGCGCGATGCCTTCGAGGAGCAGCATCGGGAAGAAGAGGCGGGCCTGGTTACGGGTGAGCCAGCGGGCGAAGCCCTCGCGCTGGGCCGCCTGCTTCTGGGTCCAGACAAGGGCGCCGACGCCGACGTCCGGGTCCTTTTCGATGTGGTTGGGGTTGGCGTGGTGGCGTACGTGCTTGTCGTTCCACCACGCCTCGTTCATGCCGAGCAGCAGGTTGGCGTGAAAGAGGCCGATGGCGCGGCCCGCCCTGCGGGCGCCGGTTATCTGGGCGTGCCCGGCGTCGTGTCCGACGAACGCGACACGCGACCAGAAGAGCGCCAGCGGCAGCGCGAGCGGCAGGGTCCACCAGGTGTCACCGAGGAGGAACATCCCGGTGACGACGGCGCCCAGTGCGATCAGGTCGGTGGCGATGCGCGCCGTGTACCAGCCGGGGCGCCGTTCCAGGAGGCCCTGTCCCTTCACCGCCCGCAGCAGGGGCGCGAAGTCGCTTCCCTGGGCCGGCGCGGCGGCCCCGCCGTCAGCGGCGCCTGCGGTACTTCCTCTACCGTCACGGGTGCCTTCCACGACGGCGGCTACGGCCTGGGGCATGGGATCTCCGGTCTCTGAAAAGCTGGGTTGACCTGTAGAAACGTAGGGTGGGCACGGTGCGGTGGCCATGGCGCCAGCACCCGGACCGTCCGGGGACAACCCCCGGCCCCGCAGGGGGGCCTGCCCCACCCCCAGGAGGTGGTTGCGCCCCCTGGACGGCGTGTGTCCGGGCGTCCTGTCCTCCCGGGGGCGAGCACCGGGCACCTTGCAAGTGATGTGGATCACGGTGATCCGCCCCCCGGGCCGGACCTCGGTGGAGTACCCTCGGCAACTCGACTGCCCACTAGTCAAATTTGAGGAATTCGGCATCACCGTGCACAGACTTCCTGCGGCAACACTTCCCGAGATCTCCGCTCTCTCCGTCTGCTCCGTGGTCTTCCTGCCGGGCGACCCCTCCCGCTCCGGCCGTCTCGCCTTCTGGTGTCCGGACGGCAGCACTCCGCCGGACGCCCCCGGTTCCGTCGAGGAGCTGGACGTCGTCGGCGCCGACGCCCGGGTGCACTCCGTACCCGCCCGGATGGTTCCGGTCCGCGACGCGCTGCCCGTGCTGACGCGGGCGCGGCTTTCGGTGCATGCCTCCGACGC
The DNA here is from genome assembly GCF_053596315.1 of Streptomyces sp. NPDC001732. Taxonomy (NCBI): domain Bacteria; kingdom Bacillati; phylum Actinomycetota; class Actinomycetes; order Kitasatosporales; family Streptomycetaceae; genus Streptomyces; species Streptomyces sp. NPDC001732. The sequence goes on along the minus strand of NZ_JBSFFY010000018.1, from coordinate 82,224 downwards.
GGCGGTGTTCTGGGGCGCGGCGACTCTCCTCGCTCTCCACATCGCGGCCCGGGGGCTGCTGTTGCCGGGGCTCAGCGCCACGGATCACGATGCCTGGCGACTCGGGCCGCTGACCGCCGACGACCAGTCACGGATCCGTACTCTCGCTGCCTCGATGCCTCCCTCGGCCCACGCGGTGCCGCTCGACGGGGCCGCCGTGCCCGTTCTGCTGCCCGAACCCGAAGGGCTGCTGCGGGCGTTCCTCGATGCCGTGGCGGACGGCCTGCCGCGCTCTGCGGGGGCGGTGCTCGCGGGCGGCGGCCCGGCGTTCACCGCCGACGAGCCGCAGCTTCTTCCCGACCGGCGCGCCTGGGTGAGCGATGTCGCGGCCGGACACGACGCGGGGGTCCGGTTGTCGCTCCGGGTCGAGGCGTCCGGACTGACTGCACCGGACGAGGACGACGAGGAGTCCGCCGGGCCCGCCTTCCGGGTCGTCCTCCAGGTCCACAGCGTCAGCGATCCGGCGCTGGTCGCCGATGCCGCCGAGGTCTGGTCGGGCGGGGCGGGCGCCGCGGCGCTCGGCCCCCGGGCCCGGATGGACACCCTGCTGGCGCTGCGCCGGGCCGTCCGCGCCTGGCCGCCCCTGGCCCCGCTGCTGTCCGCCGCCGTACCCGATTCCGTCGAGCCGGCGGACGACGAGCTCGCCGATCTCCTCGGCCCCGCCGGGCGGGCGCTCGCGGCGACCGGGGTCCAGGTGCACTGGCCCAGGCAGCTGGCCCACAAGCTCACCGCACGCGCGGTGATCGGTCCGGCCGGCGGCGGGGACGACGAGGAGCGCGAGGGGTTCACGCCCACCGGTTCCGACGCTCCGGCGCTCCTGTCGCCCGACGCGCTGCTGACGTTCGACTGGTGGTTCGCGCTGGGCGACCAGAAGCTCAGCCGCGCCGAACTGGACCGTCTGGCCGAGGCCAACAGGCCGGTGGTGCGGCTGCGGGACCAGTGGGTGCTGATCGATCCCGAGGAGGCGCGGCGCGCCCGCGAGACCCGGGACCGCAAGATCGCTCCGATCGACGCGCTCGGGGCCGTGCTGACCGGTTCCACCGAGGTCGACGGCCGCCGGGTGGAGGTCCGGGCCACCGGTTGGCTGGAGCGGTTGCGCCGCCTGGTGGCGGACCCGGAGGCGGCCGGGCGGCAGGACGGGGTGCAGACGGTCGGTCAGCCCGCCGCGCTCGCCGCGACGTTGCGCGACTACCAACTGCGCGGCCTGAACTGGCTGCACACCATGACCTCGCTCGGTCTCGGCGGCTGTCTCGCCGACGACATGGGGCTCGGCAAGACCATCACGCTGATCGCCCTGCATCTGCACCGCCAGGGCATCGAAGCGGCCACCGGGCCGACCCTCGTGATCTGTCCGACCTCTCTCATGGGGAACTGGCAGCGGGAGATCGAGAAGTTCGCGCCGGGCACGCCGGTGCGGCGCTTCCACGGCGGGGCGCGCAGCCTCGCCGGCCTGGAGGAGGACGGGTTCGTCCTCACCACGTACGGCACGATGCGGCTGGACGCGGCACGGCTCGCGGAGGTCCGGTGGGGCATGGTGGTCGCCGACGAGGCGCAGCACGTGAAGAACCCGTACTCGGCGACGGCCAAGCAGTTGCGGACGATCGGCGCGCGGGCCCGGGTGGCGCTCACCGGTACCCCGGTGGAGAACAACCTCTCCGAGCTGTGGGCGATCCTCGACTGGACCACGCCCGGTCTGCTGGGACGGCTGGGGACCTTCCGCACCCGCTACGCGCGCACCGCGGAGGGGGGCGACCCGGCGGCCGCGGAGCGGCTCGCCTCGCTGGTGCGGCCGTTCCTGCTGCGGCGGCGCAAGTCCGATCCGGGAATCGCTCCGGAACTGCCGCCGAAGACCGAGACGGACCGCACGGTCTCGCTGACGGCGGAACAGACGGGTCTGTACGAGGCGGTCGTGCGCGAGACGCTGGACGCGATCTCCGGTGCCGACGGTTTCGCCCGGCGCGGTCTCGTCGTCAAGCTGCTGACGGCCCTGAAGCAGATCTGCAACCACCCGGCGCAGTACCTGAAGGAGGAGGCCCCCCGGATCGCGGACCGTTCGGGAAAGGTGGAGCTGCTGGACGAGCTGCTCGACACGATCCTGGCGGAGGGGGCGAGCGTGCTGGTGTTCACCCAGTACGTGGGGATGGCCCGGCTGCTCGAACGGCATCTGGCGGAGCGCGGGGTGCGCACGCAGTTCCTGCACGGCGGCACCCCGGTCGCGGAGCGCGAGGCGATGGTGAACCGCTTCCAGGCGGGCGAGGCGCCGGTCTTCCTGCTGTCGCTGAAGGCGGCCGGCACCGGCCTCAACCTCACCCGGGCGGGCCATGTCGTGCACTTCGACCGCTGGTGGAACCCGGCGGTCGAGGCGCAGGCCACCGACCGTGCGTACCGGATCGGCCAGACCCAGCCGGTGCAGGTGCACCGACTGATCGCCGAGGGCACGATCGAGGACCGGATCGCCGACATGCTGGCCCGCAAACAGGGGTTGGCGGACGCGGTGCTCGGTTCCGGCGAGGCCGCACTGACCGAACTGACCGATGCGGAACTGGCCGATCTGGTGGAGCTGCGAGGGGGCGCGCGATGAACGACGGTTACGACGGCGACCGGTACGACGAGGGCACGTACCACGAGGACGACACGGGCGGTGCGCCGGGACAGGAACGCACCTTCGCCGCGCTGCCGCCCGCGCACGGCCGCGGTTTCGCCGGGTCCTGGTGGGGCCGGGCGTGGCTGAAGGCCCTGGAGGACACCGCGCTCGACGGCGAACAGCTCAAGAAGGGCCGCAGATTCGCCCGCGAGGGCCGGGTGGGCGCGGTCACCGTGCGGCCCGGCCGGATCACGGCGGTGGTCCGGGACCGGGACTCGTCCACGTACCGCAGCGACGTGCTGCTCCAGGAGCTCGACGAGGCGGACTGGGAACGGTTCCTCGGGATGGCCGTCGAGCGGTCCGGACACATCGCGGCGCTCCTGGACCGGGAGATGCCGCCGCACCTGGTGGAGGACGCGGCGGCGGCCGGGATCGAACTGCTGCCGGGGATCGGCGACCTGGACCCGGAGTGCACGTGCGAGGCATGGGACCACTGCCCGCACACCGCGGCCCTGTGCTACCAGGTGGCACGGCTGCTGGACCAGGACCCGTTCGTGCTGCTGCTCATGCGGGGGCGCGGTGAACGGCGGCTCTTGGACGAGCTCCAGGTCCGCATCGCGGCCCGCGCCGAGGGACACGGGGAGCCCGGCCCGGCCGGGGCCGACGGGGCCGGTGTCCGGGGCGTGCGGGCGGACGAGGCGTTCGCGGCGCGGGACATCCTGCCCCCGTTGCCCGCTCCCCCGCCCCTGCCGGCGGAGCCCGGTGCGGCGCCGTCGCTGGACACGGAGACCGAACCGCGGCCCGGCATCGACCCGGCGGCCCTGGAGATGCTGGCGACGGACGGTGCGGCGCGGGCCCACCGGATGCTGGCCGACGCGCTCCGCGCCGGGCACGGGGAACAGCAGCCGGCCGCAGGGCTGACGCCGGAGCAGGACGCCGTGCGACTGGCCGCGGAGGCCGGGCCGGAGCCCTGGATCATGGTGCGGCTGGCCACCGGGTCGGGGCGGCGGCGGGCCGAACTCGACGCGGCGGTGCGGGCCTGGCGCCACGGCGGGCCGGCCGGGCTCGCCGTGCTGGAGGAGGAGTGGACCCCCGATCCGGAGTCCCTGGCGCGGGCGCGGGCCCGGCTCGCCGGGGCGTGGGAGGAGGGCGAGCGGCCCCGGCTGCGGGCGGCGGGCAACCGCTGGACCGCGGTGGACGAGGGCGTTCAGCTCCGTTACGGGCGGGACGGGCGCTGGTGGCCGTACCGCAAGGAGGGCGGGCGCTGGATGCCTGCGGGTCCGGCGGACGACGATCCGGCGGCCGCGCTCGGCGGCTCGGCCTCCTCGGGCGGCTGACCCGCCCGCCCGGACGGCCGGTTCGGTGCCCGGCGGGGGGCGGGGCCGCGCTCCCGCTCCTGCCCGCCGCCACGCCCTGCCCTCCCGTTCAGCCGGACGTCACCGTGCGTTGGCGGGGAGGGCGGAGCCTGACGGCCGTCAAGCCGTTCCCCGTCACAGGAGGCCCCATGTCCGCGCGTGTTGTCCGTCGTTCCCTCGCCGTCGGGCTGCCGCTCGCCCTGCTCGGCACGGTGTGCGTCGCCGGGACCGCCACCGGGGCGCAGGACCGGGCCGGGCGTCCGGAGCACACGGCGCGGGTCACCAGGAGCGCGGTGCTCGGCGACATTCCGCTGGCCGGGTTCAGCAACGGGCTGCTGCCGGGGACGGTCGCCGACGACCGCGGGGTGAAGCTCGGTGGAATCGGCAGCGACATCTACCCCGCGGGCCGCAAGGGCGAGTTCTGGACGGTGACCGACCGCGGTCCCAACGGGCAGATCAAGATCGACGGGAAGAAGCGGCGCACCTTCCCCGTGCCCGGTTTCGATCCGGCGATCGTCAAGGTGCGCGTCAGCGGGAAGCACCTCCGGGTGGTGCGGGCCATTCCCCTCACCACCCGCTCCGGCAACGCGGTCACCGGCCTGTCGAACCAGGGCTCCCGCGACGAGGCCCCGTACACCTACGACGCGAGGACGCCCCTCGCGTACGACCCGAACGGCCTGGACACCGAAGGGATCGTCCGAGCGGCCGACGGCACCTTCTGGCTCGTGGACGAGTACGGGCCCTCCCTGGTGCACGTCTCCGCCCGGGGCCGGGTGCTGACCCGGTACGTCCCGCAGGGGCTCGGGCTGACGGGCGCCGACTACCCGGTGGTGGAGGCGCTGCCGGGCGTGCTGCTGCACCGCAAGGTCAACCGTGGTTTCGAGGGGCTGGCGCTGCTCCCGGGCGGCGACCTGGTGCTCGCGGTGCAGAGCCCGCTGTCGCTGCCCGACCAGGACGCGGGCGAGTCCTCGCGCAATGTGCGGCTGCTGCGCTTCTCGACGGGGAAGCGCGCGGTCACCGCCGAGTACGCCTACCGGTTCGACCCGGTGGACGTCGTGGACCCGGGCGAGGACGACACCTCGGAGCTGAAGATCTCCTCGGTCGTGGCGATCGGCCGTGACGAGCTGCTGGTGGAGGAGCGCACGGACAAGGCGGCCAGGCTGCACCGCGTGTCGCTCCCGCACGGCTCCGGCATCCTGGGCTCCGCCTGGGACGACCCGACGACGTCCCCGTCGTACGAGGAGCTCACCGACCCGTCGGCGTCGGGCGTACCGGTGCTCCGCAAGCGTCTGGTGGTCGACCTGGGCAAGGTCGCGGGCGTTCCCGGGAAGATCGAGGGCGTGGCCGTGACGGGCCGGGACACGCTCGCGCTCATCAACGACAACGACTTCGGGATGACCGACGGCGCCGAGGCGTTCGACGAGAACGGCCGACTGGTCGACAGCGGCATCAGGACGTCGGTGACGCTGCTGAAGCTGCCGCGTCCGCTGCGCGACTGACCGACAAATCCCTTGTTCGAGACCTAAGTTCGGATCTTGGGGTCTGGCAAGGCCGCTCTCTTCCGCAACCTCCCTACCTGCGGGGGAAGTCCGTCCGGCCCGGCCCTCGGTACGCACTCGCCCCGAGGGCCGGGCCGCGTTGCCGTTGCCGTTGCCGTTGCCGGGATGACATCGTCGTACATTCCGGTGTCCTCCCCTTCCGCGGAACCGATTTCGCTCCCCTGCCGTCTTCCCCCCGCCCGCGCCGCGCCCGTACGGTAGGGCGCGCAAGACGCTCGGCCGTACTTCGGACAACGCCTTCCGGTCATCGGACAGAGGGAGCCCACAAGGTGTCGGGGGATTCGGGCAGCGGGCTGTTGCGCGACGCCATCGGGCTGCGCGAGGTCCTCTTCCAGAGCATCACGGCGATGGCACCCGCCGCCGCCGTCGCCGCGTCGATTCCGGCCGGGGCGGCGTTCGCGGGCGGCAGTCTGCCGCTGTCCGTGGTGGTGGCCCTGGTGGCGTGCCTGTTCACCGCTTCCTGCGTCGCGGAACTGGCCCGCCACCTGCCGGCCGCCGGATCCGTCGCCACCTACTCCGCCCAGGGACTGCACCCGGCCGCCGGCTTCCTCGTCGGCTGGGGCTACGTCTTCGTCGAGGCCCTGGTGCCCGCGCTGCTGCTGCTCCAGCTCGGCTTCACGACGGCGGGCACCCTGCACCAGGAGTGGCCCTCCTACCCGGCGGCCCTGTGGTGGCCGTGGTCGCTGCTGGGTGCCGTGGTCATCGCGCTCGCCGGATACTTCGGCGTGCGGGCCTCCGCCCGGTTCGGCACCGCGCTCGGCGTCTTCGAGGTGCTCGTCTTCGTCGTCTTCGCCGTACTGCTGATCGGGCAGGCCGGTGCGGACAACACCCTTTCGGTGTTCGGCGCTTCGCACACGGCGGACGGCTTCGACGGCATCAGCGGAATCTTCGCCGGCTCGGTCTACACGGTGCTGGCCTTCGCCGGGTTCGAGGCCGCCGCCCCCCCCTCGCCGAGGAGACGAAGAACCCCCGGCGCACCATGCGGCGCGCGGTGCTCGGCGCGGCAATCTCCATCGGCCTGGTGTACGTCCTCACCACGTATGCGATGTCCGTGTACTTCGGGCCCGACAGGTTCGCCGGATTCGGCGGCTCGGGGGCGGCCTCCTGGGAAGGGGTGGCCCGTGCCTCGTTCGGGCTGTTCTGGGTGCTGCTCTTCCTCGCCGTGGTCAACTCGACGGTGGCCAACGCCAACGCGTCCGCCAACGTGTCGACCAGGACGGCGTTCGCCCTCGGCCGCATCGGGGTGTTCCCCCGGGCCTTCGCGAGGCTCCACCCGCGCCGCCGCTCCCCCATCGTCGGAGTGGCCGTGCAGTTCGTGATCGCGGTCGGTGCGGCGCTCGGGCTGGGCTTCGGCTACGACCCGGTGACGGCGTTCGTGCTGCTGGCCACCGTGATCGTCACGGTGATCATCGGTGTGTACATCGTCGTGAACCTGGCCTGTGCCGGATACTTCCTGCGGCGGCGCGACGCGTTCAGTCCCGTGCTCCACCTCGTGTTCCCGGTGCTGGGCATCGCGGCGTTCGTGCCCGCGCTGCTGACGGCCGCCGGCATCCCGGTCTTCGACTTCGTCTCCGAACTCAGCGCGCCGGTCTCGTACGCCGGTCCGGTCGTCGGCGTCTGGATGCTGATCGGGATCGTCGTGCTGGCTGTGCTGCTGCGCAGGCATCCGGAGCGGGTGGCACAGACCGGACGGATCCACCTCGACGACGCCCCGACGCCCGCCGGGCATCTTGGACAGGAGCAGCACAGCCATGAGTGACCCCCGTGGCCTGACCGTCCGCCCCGAGGCCGGCGAGTACGCCTGGACCTTCGGCGGGGCGGCGCCGGTCGCCCGCATCGAACCGGGGACCTTCCTCGACCTGTACACGGAGGACTGTTTCGCCGGCCGGGTCCGCTCCGAGAAGGACCTGGTCTCCGAGGTCTGCGAGTTCCCCTTCCTCAACCCGCAGACCGGCCCGTTCCACGTGGTGGGGGCGGAGCCCGGCGACACCGTCGCGGTGCACTTCGTGTCCATCGAACCGGCCCGGGACTGGGCCGCGTCGACGACCGTTCCCCTCTTCGGGGCGCTCACCTCCACCCACACCACCGCGTCGCTGCAGCCCCCGCTGCCCGAGGTGGTGTGGATGTGGCAGCTGGACCGGGCGCGTCGCACCTGTCTGTTCAGCGCCCGGGACAGCGACGTCCAGGTGGAGCTGCCGATGGATCCGATGCACGGCACCGTCGGGGTGGCCCCGGCCAATCTGGAGGTGCGGTCCGCGCTGGTGCCCGACGCGCACGGCGGGAACATGGACACGCCGGAGATGAGGGCGGGCGTCACCTGCTATCTGGGCGTCAACGTCGAGGGGGCGCTGCTGAGCCTGGGGGACGGTCACGCCCGCCAGGGCGAGGGCGAGACCTGTGGCGTCGCCGTGGAGTGCGCCATGAACACGGTGGTGCTGGTCGAGCTGCTGAAGGGCGTCACGACGCCGTGGCCACGCATCGAGTCCGACACCCATCTGATGTCGACCGGTTCGGCGCGCCCGCTCGAGGACGCCTTCCGCATTTCGCAGCTGGATCTCGTGCAGTGGCTGGCGCGGGACTACGGGCTGTCCGAACTCGACGCCTACCAACTGGTCAGCCAGGCCGGTGAGGCACCGCTGGCCAATGTGTGCGACACCAACTACACCTGTGTGGCGAAGATCCGCAAGGAATGGCTGCCCACGGGTGATCCCCATCGCGGACTCCACCGCCATCTGCGGGAGACCGCGACACTGCTGTCCCCTCCCTGACCGCATCTCTCCCTCCCCCCACACCACAGGAGTGTTCATGCATCGCAGAAGGATTCTCCAGGGCGCCGCCGCGACGGCCGCCGCCGTCCTGCTCCCGGCCTCCGCCCGCGCCGCGGCCGCCCCGGCCGCGGGTGACACGGACTACCCGCTCGCCCACTGGACCCCGGCCTCCACCTCCAACTACACGGTGTCGAGCCGTCCTTCGGCCTATCCGATCCAGTACGTGATCATCCATGTCACCCAGGAGACGTACCCGGACACGATCGGGATCTTCCAGAACCCGGCGAAGCAGGTCTCCGCGCACTATGTGGTGCGCTCGTCGGACGGCTATGTCGCACAGTGCGTCAGGGAGAAGAACATCGCCTGGCACGCGGGCAATTGGGACTACAACACGCGCAGCATCGGCATCGAGCACGAGGGCTGGGTGGACCAGCCGTCGTACTTCACCGACGCGATGTACGAGAAATCGGCCCTGCTGACCGCCTCGGTGTGCGACCGCTACAGGATCCCGAAGGACCGGGCGCACATCCTCGCCCACGCCCAGGTCCCCGGCAGCGACCACACCGACCCCGGGCCGAAGTGGGACTGGGTGCGCTACATCCGTCTCGTCAATCTGTACTCGGCCGGCTGACGCGCCCCGCGCCACCCGGGCCGACCGTCCCGTGCACCGGAGTTGTCGTAGCGGCCGACTGCGACGACGATGGGGTGTTCACGACGCCCCTGGACGGGAGGGTGAGTTGACGGACCCCTGGGTGGCGCTGGCAGCCGATACGGACCCCGGCGAGCGGATCGGCCAACTGCGTCGCGCACACGAGGTGTTCACCACGGCGGGCCGGCTGGAGCGGCCGGTGCGACCGGTCGTCGGCGAGTCGTGGCGGCGCTCGGCGCGGGCCAGGGTCAGCCCGGACGGCGCCGCCCTGGTCGAGCTGGGCCCGGACGACCTCGGACCGTACCGGGACGGGCATCCCCTGGCCTCCGCCATGCCGGTGATCCGTGAGCTGATGGGCGCCTACGCGACGGACGGGGAGCATCTGCTCGCGGTGTGCGACGCACACGGCAGACTGCTGTGGGTCGAGGGGCCCGCGGTGACCCGGCGGGCCGCCGGCCGGATGAACTTCGTGGAGGGTGCCCGCTGGGCCGAGGCGGTGGCCGGGACCAACGCGCCGGGGACGGCCATCGCCGTGGACCGCCCGGTGCAGGTCTTCGCCGCCGAGCACTTCCTGCGGCCGGTCCAGCAGTGGACCTGTGCGGCGGCGCCGCTGCACGACCCGCACACGGGCCGGGTCCTGGGTGCGGTGGACATCACCGGCGGGGACCGGCTCGCCCATCCGCACAGCCTGGCGTTCGTGCAGGCGGTGGCGCGCGCCGCCGAGTCGCACCTCGCGCTGCTCGCCCCCGCACCGGCCGGCGGGAGCGTGCGGCTCAGCGCGCTCGGCCGGGACGAGGCACTGCTGGTGACGGAAGGCCGCAGGATCCGGCTCGGCAGACGGCACAGCGAGATCCTGGTGGCGCTGGCCCGCCGCCCCGAGGGGCTCGGCGGCGACGAACTCCTCGTCGAACTGTACGAGGACGAGTCGGTGACCCCGGTGACGTTGCGGGCCGAACTCTCCAGGCTGCGGCGGCTGCTCGGTCCGGAGCTCCTGCTCTCCCGCCCCTACCGGCTCTCCGCCCCGGTCGACGCGGATTTCGACGCGGTGGCGCGCAGACTGGCGTCGGGCGCGGTGGCGGCGGCGCTCGGCGCCTACCCGGGGCCGCTGCTGCCGGCCTCGCGGGCCCCGTCCGTCGTCCGTCTGCGGCGCCGGATCGAGGAACAGCTGCGGGCGGCGCTCATCGCGCGCGGCGACCCGGCGTTGCTGGCCGACTGGGTGTACAGCCCCTGGGGCGAGGACGACCTCCCGGCCTGGCGGGCACTCGCCGAGGCCGTTCCCGCCGGGCAGCGCCCGGCGCTGGACGCCAGGGTCCGGGCGCTGGACGCCGAGCAGCGGTGGCCGCTCCCCCGCGACTCGTGCAACGGGGTTGCAACGTAGCGCCGCCTACCCTCGCGCCGAGGGCCGTCCAACGGCGGACGGCACCGGATCCGGGAGGCCACAGAGATGACCCGTTACGCCGCGCCGGGTGCCGAGGGCGCCATCGTCTCGTACGAGTCCCGCTACGACCACTGGATCGGCGGCGCGTACGTGCCGCCCGCCCGCGGTCAGTACTTCGAGAACCCCAGCCCCGTCAACGGCCGCCCCTTCACCGAGATCGCCCGCGGTACGGCCGAGGACGTCGAACTCGCCCTGGACGCGGCGCACGCCGCGGCGCCCGCATGGGGGGCCACGGCGGCCGGCGAACGCGCGCTCGTCCTCAACAGGATCGCCGACCGGATGGAGGCCCATCTGGAGGAGCTCGCGGTCGCCGAGAGCTGGGACAACGGCAAGCCGGTGCGGGAGACCCTGGCGGCCGACATCCCGCTGGCCATCGACCACTTCCGTTACTTCGCCGGTGCGTTGCGCGCCCAGGAGGGCTCGCTCGGCGAGATCGACGACGACACGGTCGCGTACCACTTCCACGAGCCGCTCGGCGTCGTCGCGCAGATCATCCCGTGGAACTTCCCGATCCTGATGGCGACGTGGAAGCTGGCCCCGGCGCTCGCGGCGGGCAACGCGGTGGTCCTCAAGCCGGCCGAACAGACCCCGGCCTCCATCCACGTATGGCTGAAGCTGGTCGCCGACCTGTTGCCGCCGGGCGTCGTCAACATCGTGAACGGTTTCGGGGCGGAGGCCGGCAAGCCCCTCGCCTCCAGCCCGCGCGTCGCGAAGATCGCCTTCACCGGCGAGACGACGACGGGCCGGCTGATCATGCAGTACGCCTCCGAGAATCTCAGGCCGGTGACCCTGGAGCTCGGCGGCAAGTCGCCCAACATCTTCTTCGACGACGTGTGGAACGAGGACGACGACTTCCGTGACAAGGCCCTTGAGGGCTTCACCATGTTCGCCCTCAATCAGGGCGAGGTCTGCACCTGCCCGTCGCGCGCGCTGATCCAGCGCGGGCTGTACGACGAATTCCTGGAGGCGGGCATCGTCCGCACCGAGCGGATCGTGGCCGGGCACCCGCTGGACACGGACACGATGATCGGTGCCCAGGCATCCGACGACCAGCTGCAGAAGATCCTTTCGTATCTGGAGATCGGCCGACAGGAGGGCGCGAAGGTCCTGACGGGTGGCCAGCGCATCGAATACGACGGAGAGTTGGCAGGCGGTTACTACGTCCAGCCCACCGTCTTCGAGGGCAACAACCGGATGCGGGTCTTCCAGGAGGAGATCTTCGGCCCGGTCGTGGCGGTCGCGCCCTTCTCCGACTTCGACGACGCGATCGAAACCGCGAACGACACCCTGTACGGCCTCGGGGCCGGCGTGTGGACGCGCGACATCAACACCGCGTACCGGGCGGGCCGCGCCATCCAGGCGGGCCGGGTCTGGACGAACTGCTATCACGCGTACCCGGCGCACGCGGCCTTCGGCGGCTACAAGCAGTCCGGGATCGGCCGTGAGAACCACAAGATGATGCTGGAGCACTACCAGCAGACGAAGAACCTTCTCGTGTCGTACTCGCCGAAGAAGCTGGGCTTCTTCTAGACGCACGGAAAAAGGCGCCTGAGCTGCAATGCCGGTGACTTACCGCGTTTCCGCAGGTGGGGTGGGGTATCTGGTGACTCTGAGTGTGTAGTGGACGTTACTCGGAGTGCGGGGCTGGTCCCGTTTCCTGACGTCGAAGGTGTTCTTGATCGGTTTCTTGATGCGCTGGCACTGCCGGTTGCGGCGGGCCGGTAGGAGGGCGGCCAGGATCTCCGTCACGACCTCGCGGCGGGCGGTGCCGAGCGTGATCCCATCGGCCGCGGCCTGGCCGGTGACCTTCAGCCGGGCGAGCTGCAGGGTGACGGTGAAAGAGATCCGGTCCGGATCGATCCCGCCGTGTTCCGCCGCGCGCATCTGCAGTGCACACAACGCCTGGTAGACGGTGAGGAGGGCGTAGACCTCCTGGTAGATCAGTTCTGGTGCCTTGGAGCGCAGGATGAATCCGGCGCCGCGCAGGCGGTTCTTCAACTCGGCGAATCCGTTTTCGATCTCCCACCGCTGGTGGTAAGCCATGGCCAACTGGTGGGCTGGGGCGAGTTGGTGGTCCAACAGGCTGGTGACCAGCCGGAAGGTCTCGGTGCGGGGCGGGCGGGCCGGCCTGCGGGCGGATGGTCACGGCGTACTGGATGATCCGGACGGTGGGACCCTTGGGCGGCTCGGCCAGTGTGCGGCCGGCCGCCCTGGCCTGCCCGTGCCGGACGGTCTCCTTGGGGGTCGGCATGACCGACAGGTAGGAGCCGTCAGGCAGGACACGCAGTGGGACGAAGACCAGATTCTTCTTGATCCGCCAGGCCAGGTGGGCGCCGGTGGCCCGGCCCAGGCCCCACAGCTCGTAGCCGGAGAAGTTGCGGTCGGCCAGCAGCAGCATGCCCGGCCGCAAGGAGGCCAGCAGTCGGCGGGCGAGCTTGTGCTCGCTGAAGGACGCCACGGAGTCGAAGGCCGCATCGATCAGGGCATGCGTGCCGCACTCGGTCAGCGCCATCAGACGGACCTGCGGGTGCCCGCTCTGGTTGACGCTTCCCTTGCCGGTGAACCCGAACCGGGCAGCGTTTGCCGGGGTGTCGGGAACGTCCAGCGCAGTGCCGTCCCAGGCCACCAGCCGCAGTCCGAAGGCGAACGCGCCCGCCGTGACGGTGGTGGCCAGCGTGCCGCACCGCCGCTCGAACAGCGCCTGCAGCGGTTTGTCGCCCAGCCGCTGCCGGGCGCGGGTCAGGGCCGAACTCGTGGGCAGCCGCTGGACGCACAGGCCCGGCAGATGTCGCAGCTTCTCGGTCAGCATGCGCAAGACCGAACGGTATCCTGGCGGTCCGGTGCTGTCCGAGCTGCTGAACAGGCACAACCCCAGGACGAAGTAGACCACCGCCCGGGCCGGCAACAGCCGTCGACGACGCTCGATCCGACCAGTCAACTCCACGACCTCATCGACCAGTTCAGGACCGATCTCCTCAGTCAGAACACCGAGCCGGACATGCTCGCCGAAGCGCCGGTCGGGCGGAGCCACCAGCCCGGCTATCGGGGCAGAAATGTCTCTATCGACAGCGGACGGCATACGGACGATGGCACACTGAGCACCCAACGGAGTTCCCTCACGGACAGTCGGATCTTGGTCGATCCTCTGTCCTACCGGGAGCTCCGTTGCCGCGTCCCGGCCTTCGCGGGTACATCACCAGAAGTGACGAACCCCGCAACACCGCCAGAGGATATTTCGCCCGGAATCCACCATCGACAAGCACCTGAACTACGGAAACGCGGTAAGTCACCGGCATTGATCTGAACTGGGACGATGAGGCTTGTCTAAGGGCTGTCCCGTAATCCCTGGTGGATCAGCGTGCGGCGTCAGACGCGGTGCATCGCAAGGCGGAGGGACGCCCGAATACTGGACGTATTCGGGCGTTCCGACAACGCGGCGAGGTGCCGTGGCTGTCGTCGCGCGCCCGCCCGGGATTACGGGAAAGCCCTTAGCCGGGTCCTTGCCGATGACTGTCGTAACGCTTGCCGAATTCTTGCCGTTGGCTGACCGTCATATCGAGTCAGCCGGACGTACGGGAGGCGCCCGCCATGGCGAGAAAACGACCATTGCCCACCTCGCGGCTTTCATGTTCGGGCCGCGCACCTCCCACGATTTCTCGCCCGAAAGCTGCACAGCGATGACCTCGTGATCGTCCCAGTGCAGATGGAAGCCGTTGGTTTCACCGACCGCGAGGTATGCGTTCGCGGAGGTGAGTTCGCCCGACCACCAGCTCAGGGCCCGGTAGGCGACTTCCAGCGTCGGGTCGAAGGAGTCCACGTGGTCCAGGACCACCGTGCCACCAAAAGCGCGGGGCTGGTCCCCATGGCGAAGCTCCCGACCATCGCCCGTGAGGGGCGTCTCGAAGGGCCGCGGCGCGACGCTCCCGGGCGCGTTCAGGGGCTTCAAGAGCCCTCGGGGCTGAGGAGGAGCTTGCCCGTGGAGCGGCGCTGCTGGAGATCGCGGTGGGCGCGGGCCGCCTCCTCCAGCCGGTAGGTCCCGCCGACGGAGGCGTCGATCTCACCGTCGCGTAGCCAGCCGAACAGCTCCGCCGAGCGCTCCAGGAGTTCGGCCGGGTCGGTCGCGTGGTTGTTGAGTGTCGGACGGGTGAGGAAGAGCGAGCCGTGGGAGGCGAGCAAGCGCGGGTCGAATGCGGACACGGGGCCCGAGGCTTCGCCGAAGAGGACGAACGTGCCCCGCGGGCGGAGCGCTTTCAGCCCCGCCTCGAAGGTGTCGCGGCCCACGCCGTCGTAGACGACGTCGACACCGCGTCCCCCGGTCAGGTCGCGTACCTGCCCGGCGAGGTCGGTACCGCCGGCGGTCACCAGGGTCTGCCAGGCGCCCAGCGCCCGGACGGCCGCGGCCTTCGCCGGCGTGGAGACGGTGGCGATGACCTTGACGCCGTTGCGGGTGAGCAGCTGGGTCAGGAGGCGGCCGACGCCTCCGGCGGCCGCGTGGACCAGGGCCGTCCCGCCTTCGCGCGCAGGGCGGGTGGAGGTCGTGAGGTAGTGGGCGGTCAGGCCCTGGAGCAGCAGGGCCGCCGCGTCCCGGTCCGTGATGTCCGCCGACAGGGGGACGGCGGCCCGCACGGGCACCACGACCTTCTCGGCGTAGCCGGCAGGGGCCGTGCACCAGGCTATGCGGTCGCCCGGCACGAGGGAGGTCACTCCCTCGCCCACGGCCGTCACCGTGCCCGCGCCCTCGGAGCCGGGAGTGAAGGGAGGTGACGGCTTCCCGCGGCCTTCACGCTCGTAGATGTCCTTGAAGTTGACGCCGATGGCCGAGGGACGAGCCAGCACCTCTCCGGGCCCAGGCGTGGGGGTGGGCAGTTCGGCGACGGTGAGGACCTCGGGGCCTCCGTACTGGGTGACGACGATGGCGCGCATGGTTCCTTCCGGGGCGGTGTGCGGGGGTGTGGAGGTCAGGGACGGGGGACGCGGAGGTCAGGGACGGGTGGTGTGCGGGGCGCGGGAGGGCAGCAGAGCCGCGGGTACGGCCATGACGACGACCAGGAACGCGAGGGCGACGAGGGCGAGGCAGATCCGTAGCCCCGCCGGCCCGGGGGAACCGTCGAGCAAGGCGCCGAAGAGGGCGATCGCCACTGCCCCGCCGATCTGGCGCAGGGCGTTGAGCGCGCCGGAAGCCAGGCCCGACCGGTCGGCGGGCACTGCGCTCAGGACCACGGCGGGCAGGCTCGGCCCCATCAGCCCCGCGCCGAGCCCGAGCAGGGCACTGCCGCAGAAGAAGATCCACCAGCCGGGGTGTCCGCCGAGCGGCAGGAGCGCGCAGGCGCCGGCCGCGGCGGCCAGCGCACCGCCGATCAGCAGCGGGCGCGGGCCGGTACGGGTGACCGCCCGGGCCAGGACGAAGGAGGCCAAGGCCCACAGTGCGGCGAAGGGCACGAAGGACAGTCCCGCCCCGAGCGCATCGAGGCCCCAGGTGCTCTGCAGCCGCAGGGAGAGGGCGAACTGTGCACCGTAGGCACCGAACTGGAACAGCGCGCCGATGACCAGGCCGCAGGCGAACCGCGGCCGGGCGAGCAGGCCGAGGGGCAGCACGGGTGCCGCCGCACGGCGCTCGACAGCGACGAACACCGCGGCCGAGGCGAGGGTGACCGCCAGCAGCGCCCACGTCACGATGTCGGTCCAGCCTTGAACCCCGCCCTCGATGAGCGCGCCGATGCCGCAGCCGACGACCATGACGGCCAGTGTCTGCCCGGCGGGGTCGAGGGCAGCTTCGCGGGTGGCGGAAGGCGGCACCTGCAGCCTGGTCAGCCACCAGGCCAGCAGTCCGACGGGCACGTTGATCAGGAAGACCGAGCGCCATCCGACGGCCGTGGTCAGCACTCCGCCGAGCACGGGGCCGAACACAAGGGCGAGGGAGCTGACCCCGCCCCAGACGGTGAGTGCCCTGGCCCGCAGGGCGAGGTCCGGGTACATGCGGGCGATCACTGCCAGTGAGGCGGGCAGCAGGCCGCCGGCGGTGACGCCCTGAAGCACCCGGGCGGTGACCAGGAAGCCCAGGCCGGGGCTCGCCGCGCATGCCGCCGAGGTCACGACGAACCCCAGCAAGGAGACTTCGAACACCCGCCGCGCGCCCCAGCGGTCGCTGACGGCCCCACCACTGAGCAGGAAGGCGGCCAGGGTGATGGTGTAACCGTTGATGAGCCACTCCAGGCCGGCCAGGCTTCCGGCGAGGTCCCCCCGGACGGCGGGCAGCGCGACGTTGAGGGCGCTGCTGTCCATGAGGACCATGAAGAAGCCGAGACAGACGGCGAAGAGGGCGAGCGGACCGGTGGGCCGGGAGGCTGCATCCGCTGCGCCCGGGGGCATGCTCCCGCCGGCCGCGTCCTGGCGGGATGGCGGGCGGCCGGGCATGACACACCACCGTGCTTCCTGGGACGTCTAAGGTATTCGACGGAGGTCGATCACCATGGATGTAAGACCAGAGTCGAACACTTCGTCAACCCCCCCGCCTCGCGCGCCGGATGAAGGGCGGGCCCAGTCACAGCGGGCCCGGAACCTCTCGCACGTCCATCCCGCCGACGTGACGCTGAGCGATGCGCTCACGGCCCTCGCCGATCCCGTACGGCGCACCATCGTGAAGGAGCTGGCGGGCGGGCCCGACTGGACCCGGGCCTGCGGCACGTTCGATCTGCCGGTCACCAAGGCGACGCGCAGCCACCACTTCGCGGTGTTGCGCCAGGCCGGCGTGATCGAGCAGCGGGACGTGGGTTCGCGCCGCCTGAACAGGCTACGCAGGCCGGAGTTCGACGCGGCCTTTCCCGGCCTGCTGGATCTGGTTCTGCACGAGCGCCGAGCGAGCCCCGGCGAGTCCTGAGCGATGAGTTCCGAAGACGGGTACGGCGGCGGGAAAAGATGGAAGACGATCCTTCCATGACCGGATCCTTTCACAACCGGATGCGCTCCGGCCGTAAACGCAGTTCGGGTTCATAGGAACCTCACCACCGAAGCGCTCCGGTGAACCTGGCGAATGACCTCCACGCCATCGTCGCAGAGCGCCCTGAAAGCATGGGTAAAGGCACCGCCGACCGCCTGCTCCGACGGGCGCTGAAATTCATCCTGATGGCGTGGCACCGACCCCGCACCGGCGCCGCGCCACAACCTGGCTCCCCCTTTTCGCGGTTGCCCTTGCACACATCCGTCGAGCTGCTGCGATCGGCCGCAAAACCGGCCTCCGGACCGATTGTGAGTCGATTGTCGACCCGGCCTAAAAAATGAAACCAAGGGGAACCAAGGATTAGTTTAAATCTTCCAAGGCTGGGGAAATTTATGCCCTTTAAAGTCGTTACATCCCCTATATCCACTAATCGAATGAAATATCCATGCCGGGTGCATATATTTTACGGAGTCTTGATAGCGGCACCGAGCGACCGAAGCGCAAGCTTGTTCTACTGGTCCATACATATTCCGTGATACTGCACTTAATGGTGGTGTTATTGCGATGACGGACATCATCGGTACTGAAACTGCTGAGCAAGAAATATGGCACGAACAACGCCGGCGCATCGGCCTGTTAACCGAGCGGGAATGCCAGGTATTCCTTCTTCTGGGGGCCGGGTATTCGAACCGCAGAATTTCCGCACGACTTCAGGTGACCGAAGGAACAGTCAAGGCGCACATGGCGCAGATTCTCAGCAAGCTCCGTGTCGAGTCCCGGCTCCAGGCAGGTCTGGTCTCCCTCACGCACCAACTCTTCAACAAAGGTCCAATGGTTGCCGACCGCGAGGTCCGATAGAAATCTCCAGGGCGACGGCCGGACGCTCCATCCCGGCTCCCATCGGGATCGGGGACCGGGATCAGCCCCCGCGACCTCAATTCCCGCGGCCGTCGCCCCTGTTCGCCCTCCGGAAGGCGCAGGAGGACCGTTCCAGGAAAGTCCAGGAATGACAGACCCGGATCGATCTAGGAGAGCACGTGTCCGTTACCGATGCCCATCCGCGGCAGGCGGGGCCGACCGCCGGCGCGGCCCCCGACCCGAGAGAGACCATGAGGAGTCTGCCAGGGCCCCTCCAGTCCCTACTCACCGTCTTCACGGGCAAACCCCTGGCCGGACAGGCCCCGTTCGGCTGGTCACCCACCTACCACCTGGCCGCCGCGGCCGCCGCGATGATCGTGGGAGCCGTCATCGGTGCGACCGGATGGGCGCTGGGGTCCTGGTTCCTGTTCCTGCTGCTGCCCGGCTGGGCCGTCACCCTGCACGGCATGCGCAACCTGCGCATGATGGTCTACCACCAGTGCTCCCACAAGAACATGTACCGCAAGCGCAAGCTCGACGCCGTCATCGGCCGGGCGACCTCCAGCCTCCTGATCATCCAGAACTTCGAGCGGTACAGCCGCGAGCACGTCAGCGACCACCACGCCGCTCACCACATGACCCTTCGGGACCCCACCGTGCAGGCGTTCCTCGTCAGCCTCGACCTGCACCCTGGCATGACACGACGCCAGATGTGGCGCCGTGTGCTGGCGAAGCTCGGCTCACCGCACTTCCACCTCGCGTTCGCCTTCGCCCGAACCCGCTCCTTCTGGAACAAGTCGGCCACGAGCGAGAAGGCCACCTCCCTGGTGCTCTACGGTGCCGCGGCCGCCGCCACGATCGCGACGGGCACGTGGGACGCCCTGCTCGTCGTCTGGTTCGTCCCGCTGATCCCGCTGTTCCAGGTCAGCAACACTTTACGCCTGTGCGTCAAGCACACCTTCCCCCCGGTCAGCACTGAAGTCCGGCGCGGCCGCGAGTACTTCGCCTCCCTGACCAACGCCATATTCATCGGCGAGCCGGCGCCCGACCGGACCCTCCCCACCGGACGGCGCACGCTGGCCTGGGCCCGCTGGACCCTGCGCATGCTGTTCGTCCACGCCCCTTCCCGCTACCTGGTTCTCACCGGCGACACCGTCGTCCACGACTACCACCACCGCGCGCCTTCGAGCCGCACCTGGTCCGACTACCTCTTCGCGCGGCAGCAGGACATCGACGCGGGGCACCCCGGCTGGCCCCCCTACCACGAGGTGTGGGGCCTGGTCCCGGCCATCAACTACGTCTTCGACTCCCTCGCGGCCGCCGACGCCGAGGAGTACGACGTCGCCCGGCTGCGCTCGGTCAGCAAGCGTGAGCTCTTCGCCGCCTTCGACGACTGATCCCCGCCCGGCCCACGCGCCATCACCCGCCCGGGCCACGGCGCCGACATCCGATCAGCCCGCGACGCCATCACCCGCCCGGCATCGTCACCCACCCGAAGGAACAGCATTCCCATGTCGCACAGCGAACGCCGCCTCGTCATCCTCGGAGTCGCCGCCAGCGATAGCCACGCCGTCGCCAATCACCTCATCGCCCATGCCTTACGGGGCCTCGGCTTCGAGGTCGAGAACCTCGGCACCTGCACACCCGTCGAAGAATTCGCCCAGGCCTGCGAGCAGCACCCCGACGCGGAAGCCGTCATCATCGGCAGCCTCAACGGCCACGTCCACGAGGACCTGCGCGACCTTCCCGCCGCGCGCGAAGCCGGCCGCATCACCTGCCCCGTCATCGTCGGGGGCAACCTCTCCGTAGGCAGCAAGAAGGACCCCAGGGACCTGGAGCGCCTCCAAGCCCTCGGCGTCGATCGTATCCTCCAGGACCCGGCCCAGCTCCTTCCCGCACTCGACGAGCTGCGGGCGAGCCGGACGGCGGACCGGCAGCGCCTGCCCGTGACCTCATGACGAAGATCGGCTATCTGCCCGGGCACTCCGGGAGTCCCGGCACGGACGCCCTGCCGCCCCTCGCGGAGTCAGTCGACTACATCGCCTCCCTCGGCAAACCCACGGCCGCCCGCGTCCTCATGGACGCCCGCGACGCGGGCCGGGTGGCCATACAGCCGCGCTGCGGCGTCGGCGGCCATGAGGAGATGAAGGCCCTCCTGCGTGAACTTGAGGACCAAGCGGCCCCCGACATCCTCACCCTCACCATCGACTCGCACACCCGCCTCAAACGCTTCGAGCAGTCCCTGCGCTCCCTCAACCGGGCGCCCGCCGACCTCAACGGCTACCCCCTGGTCAGCCACGGCTACCTCCGCGGCCGGGAAGTCAACGAGTCCGTCGCCGCCCCGCTGGAGATACGCCACGGCTCGCCCGACGCCCGCATCCTCTTCGACGTCGCCGTCGCTTCCGGCATCACCTCCTTCGAGGGCGGCGGCATCTCCTACAACCTGCCGTACTCCAAGGCGGTCCCGCTCGCGGAGTCCATCGCCGCGTGGAACGCTGTCGATGCGGTGTGCGGGGAACTCGCCGGCCTCGGCCTGATCATCGACCGTGAGCTCTTCGGCACCTTGACCGCCGTGCTCGTCCCGCCCTCGATCAGCCTCGCGATCAGCGTCCTCGAAGCGGTGCTCGCCGCCCGCGCCGGAGTGCGCTGCATCTCCGTCTCGTACCCGCAGAGCGGCCACCTCGTCCAGGATGTCGCCGCACTGCGGGCGATCCCCGTCCTCGCCCGCACCTACCTGCCCCCCGAGGTGGACGTGCACCCCGTCCTCCACGAATTCATGGGCGTCTTCCCCAAGAAGCGCGGCAACGCGGAGGACCTGATCTTCTACGGGGCTCTCGTCGCCCGGCTCGGCGGGGCCTCCAAACTCATCACCAAGACCTACCAGGAAGCGTTCGGCATCCCCGACACCCACGCGAACGTCGAGGGGCTCCGGCTCGCTGACCGTGCCAACTCGCCGCTCCTGGACTTCGTCAAAGCCGACGAGGAACGCGTCGCCGACGAGCTCTCCTGGATAGTCGACGAGGTCGCCGACATCGTCGAACCCGTCCTCGCCGCACCCGACACCAGGACCGCCGTGGTCGACGCCTTCGCGGCAGGCTGCCTGGACATCCCCTTCAGCGCCAGTCGCTACGCCAAGTCCGAGATCATCCCCAAGCGTGACGCCGAGGGCGCCATCCGCTATCTGTCCACAGGCTCCCTCCCGTTCGGCGACCGCACCCGGCGGCACAACAGCGACCTCCTCAAAGGCGCCGACCGCAAAGGTGCCAGTGGTACGGGCCCCGTCATCGGTTCGCTACTGACCGGCCTCACCGACGACATCAACTACTTCCCCGCCCTCTTCCGGGAAATGCAGAAAGAAACACAACAAGAGGACGTCGAGTGACCACCGCCGCCCTCATCGGCTGAGCCGCGCCAGCTTTTCACGATTCGCTTCAGCTAGGAGAACTGATATGTCAACGGAAGCGGAAAGCGTACGCATCTGCATTGTCGGTGCCGGGCCGAGAGGGACCGTGGCGCTGGAGCGCATCTGCGCCAATGCCCCTGAAATCACGGGGGACAAACGGGTGGAAGTGCATGTCGTCGATCCCTACCCAGCGGGAGGCGGGCGGGTGTGGCAGCTCGGCCAGTCGCGCCGACTGCTGATGAACACCGTCGCCGGGGACGTGACCGTGTTCACGGACGATACCGTTACCTGCGAGGGCCCGCTGACGTTCGGGCCCACGCAGTACCAGTGGGCGCGCATGGTCGCCGCGGGCGAGGTCACCGATGTGACCGATCAGGCGAAGGCCGAGGCCGCGGTGATGGAACCGTGGTCCTACGCCTCACGGGCCTTTCAGGGGGAATACCTCGGCTGGGCCTTCGCCCACATCATGCACAACGCGCCGTCCGGAGTCAGGATCCAGGTGCACCGGACGCGGGCTACCTCGCTCACCGAGTCCGCAGACGGCATGCAGCAGGTGTCGCTGGAAGGACAGGACCTGCCGCTGGCGGTCGATGCGGTGATCCTCGCGCAAGGCCACTACGACGTCGAGCCCACGGACAGGCAGCGTGATCTCGCCGGTTTCGCCTCCCGCCACGGTCTGCACTACGTGCCGCCGAGCAGCCCGGGGGAGGCGGACCTGGCGCCGATCGGTGCGGGTCAGCCCGTCGCTCTGCGGGGACTCGGGCTGAATTTCTATGACTACATGATCTTGCTCACCGAGGGCAGGGGCGGGCGTTTCATCCCCGGTTCCGACGGCCGGCTGACCTATCTGCCGAGCGGCAACGAGCCGGTAATCCACGCCGGTTCGGGGCGCGGTGTGCCGTATCGCGCGCGGGCGGAGATCCGTCAGGAGATCGTGCCCCGCTACCGGGCGACGTTCCTGTCCGCAGACGAGATCGCCCGGCTGAGGGGCCCGGCGGGCACCGGTCGCACCGACTTCATGCGCGACCTGTTCCCCCTCGTGGCGAAGGAGGTCGCCTGGAACTACTACAAGGTGCTGTTGCAGGCCGATGACCCGACCGGGCACGCCCGGCTGCTGGCTGAGTATCCGCGGCACGCCTGGGGATCCCCCGAGATGGAGGCGCTCCTGAGCAACCTGGTGCCCGATCCGGAGCTACGCTGGAACTGGGAGGCGCTCGACCGTCCAGCGGACCGGAGGGAGTTCACCGACTCCGCCGATTACCGCGCGTGGATCCTTGACATCCTCGATGAGGATCTGCGGCACTCCGATCTGGGCCCGGCCGTCAGCGCCATCAAGGCTGCCGCCGCGGTCATGCGAGACCTGCGCGACGAGGTGCGGCAGGTCATCTCCCACCAGGGCCTGAGCGGTGCTTCCTACCGGGACCACATCGACCACTGGTTCAGCAGCTTGAACAACTACGCCGCCAGCGGGCCGCCGGCCACGCGCGTCCGGGAGCTCCGCGCCCTGGTCGAGGCGGGGGTCGTCCAGGTGCTCGGCCCGCGTATGAGGATGACGGCGGACGAGGAGTCCGGCGCCTTCTTAGTCGGCTCGCCCCAGGTGCCGGGCGCGCCGCGTCGTGTGACGGCGCTCGTCGAGGCTCACCTGCCGACGACCGACGTGCGCCGGGCCACCGACCCGCTGCTGGCGTCGCTGCGCACCGCGGGCGGATGCCGGGCCCACTTCATCCCCGACGCGGCAGGCGCCGGCTACGAGACGGGCGGTCTGGACGTCACGGATGTGACCTTCCAGGTCATCGACGGCCGGGGCGTTCCCCACCCGGCCCGATTCTCCTACGGTCCTCCGGTGGAGTCGGTGCAGTGGGTCACCGCGATCGGCGCCCGGCCGCACGTCAACTCCCGCACGCTGCTCCAGGGCGACTCGATCGCCCGGTCCTGCCTCAAGCAGGGCATGAGCCGGCTCGCCGGGACCGCGGGCTCTGCCGGGCGGGACGCGGAGCTGGCGGCGCCCGTACGTTGACGAGGCCGCCGGACAGGCGGGACAAGAGGCATGGGGGCCGGTCAGCTTTGCTCCGGCCCGCTGCCGTGGGCCTCAGTCGTGGGCCTCAAGGGCGTCACGGACCTCGTGGACGTTGTGGACCTCATGGATCGCCTTCATCAGCGCGATGCCGGCCGGAGCACCGGCGTAAGCGGCGCATTGCAGGGTCACTTCGGCCATTTCTTCGTCGGAACACCCGTTGCGCAGGGCACCGTGGATGTTGAGGCGCAGCTCTTCGAGCCGGTTCAAGGCGGTGAGGAGGGCGAGGTTGAGGAGGCCGCGTGTCCGGCGGTCCAGACCCTCGCGTGCCCAGACCGAACCCAAGGGGTACGTCGTGATCAGGTCGAGCAGGGATTTCGCCGGGGGCCAGTGGCTCAGCGCAGGGAGTTGATGTGCTCGTCGCCCAGCACCTACCTGCGGATACGGTCGCCTTCCGCGTACCGTTCGGCCATGGACGGCTCGGGAAGGGTCGGTTCGGGCACGGACGGCTCGGACGTTGACGATTCGGCGTGCATGGACGGTCCGGTCAATGCGCTGCGGAAGACGCGGGCTCGGGGGCAAGGGCGGGGGCGGGGGCGGGAAGGTTCGTGCACATCTCACCGCCGATCGCCCAGTTCTCCGTCGGAACGTCGCGGATGATGACGTAGATGCGTTCGCGCGAGCTCCCGCAGGTGCGCTGGAAGGCGTCGGTGAGCTCACGCGCCAGGGCGGCCTTTTGTGCTTCGGTCCGGCCGCGCAATATGTCGACAGAGATGACAGGCATGCAAATCCCTTCCCAGGAAGGTTCCGACAAAGGCAATCACCTCCATTTCTACCTTCGAAGCAGGGCAGCCGGGTATCCGACTTTGGTGCAAGAAATCGGCAGCGGAACCATGTGTCCCGGCGCCCGCGGCGCGGTACGCGCAGCGGTATTCGGCGACTGGGCAGGACCGTGTGGGTGCCGGGAATTATGTCACCGGGGCTGACCTGTTGGTTCGGTTCTGCCAGACCTCAGGAGCAGCCAGCCGTTCTGAGGCACCATGCCGGTCGTGGTGATACGGCTGATCTACCTGCTCGCCTGCCAGACCTTCCGATGGCTTGCTCTGCTCGCCCGCTCGGATGCCTCGAAGGACACAGAGATTTTGATGCTCCGGCATCAACTCGCCATCGCACGCCGTGCCCAGCCACGGCCGTGCTTCTCCTGGAGTGACCGGGCCGTCATGGCGACACTGCTCCGGATGATCGTCAGCAAGCAGCGGCGTTCACAAGTGGCCTTGCTGATCTCTCCGCGGTCGGGCCTGCGCTGGCACGCACGACTCATCGCCTGGAAGTGGACCTACCCATCCCGTCGTCCGGGCCGACCACCCAAACCAGAGGCCCTGCGCCAACTGGTCCTGCGTCTGGCGCGGGAGAACCCTGGATGGGGATACCGCCGCGTCCACGGGTAGCTCCGCGGCCTGGGGCACAACGTCGCCGCCTCGACCGTCTGGTCGATCCTGAAGGAGGCCGGGATCGACCCGTCGCCGAAGCGTACAGACCGCTCCTGGGCCAACTTCCGCAAAGCCCAGGCCTCCGCGATCGTAGCCACCGACCTGTTCGACATCGATACGGTCTTCCTGCGGCGGTGGTTCGTGCTGTTCTTCATCGACCACGGCACCCGGCGGGTGCACATCGCAGGCATCACCCGAGACCCGACCGGACCCTGGAACGGTCATCGATGAAATTCAGCAGATCCGCAAGACAGCGGAGGCCGAGGCCGGGCTGTGACCGACTGGATCTGGGAGTACAACCCCAGCGAGGAGCACGTCGCTGGCGGACGTGCGCCGGGCGTAGTGGCAGAGGTTGAGCGGCTGGCAACCGAGCTCGCGGCCCTCGGAGTTGACGCGGCAAAGGTGGGCCGACCCTTGGACCGGGAAGGCGGAATCGGGGAATCCGACATTCTCGGCGGACGCGGCTTTATCAGCTTCCTCGCAGTGGCGCGCCACCACTGCGTCTACGTCTGCAGTATCACCTGGTACGGCTGACGTCGCCCGCGTTGCGCTCGAGGCAGGAAGATCAATCGGCCTGTCCCCCTCGGAACTACGATTCTGTCTCTGGCCTGCAGCTTCTCCGCTCTGAGCGGCGGCCTGTACGGCGTCTGGGATGATCTCCCGATGCCACTGTCGAGCATGTGCCGTTCAGAAACGTGTCACTGCTGGTCATGCTGCGTGCCTGTACTCATTGATCAGGCGCCGCCAAGGACACGGGTCCGGAGCAGCCGTCGTGGGGTATTCAGGTCGGTCAGCGGCGCAGTGTGGTGGTCGGCGAGGGGAGGTAGTTGCTCTCGGGCCTGATGCGGTCGATGTCCGTTGTGGTGTCCGGCGTAGGTGCTGAGAACACGGAGAGCGTGGCGCTCGCTCCAAAGCAACAGGTGGTCGAGGGCCTCGCGCCGTAGTGTCCCGATGACCCTCGCGCAGTGTGCGTTCATCCGCGGGGGCTGCGGGGCGATCTTGACGGTTTCGATTCCCTCAGCTTCGAAGACGGCGTCGAAGGACTCGGGCTATTTGCCATCCCGGTCGCGGATCAAGAAACGCAACGACTTGAAGCGCACGCCCGCCTCAAAAGGGAGGTTGCGGGCCTGCTGGACCGTCCACGGTGCGGTCGGATGCGCGGTTACGCCGGCGATGTGGAGGGTGCGTGTGCCGTGCTCGAGGAAGACCAGCGCGTAGACCCGGCGAAGATCCACCAGGTCGAGGTGCAGGAAGTGGCAGGCGATGATGGCTTCGGCTTGGGATCTCAGGAACTCGCGCCATGTCGGCCCGCCGCGGCGGGGAGCCGGGTCGACACCGGCGGCGGTCAAGATCTTCCAGACCGTGGAGGCACCGATCCTGTGCCCCAGCCGGGCGAGCTCCCCCTGGATCCTGCGGCACCCCCAGCGCGGGTTCTCCCGCGCCAGCCGCAAGCGCATCCTGCGTGCGACCGATCCCGCCGGGTCGTCCTCCCGCTCAATACACCGGGCGACCATCTGACGCATCAGTAAGGCGCCGAAGTCCGGCGCCCACTGCTCGCCGTTCCCATCGCTTCGCCGACCCGCTGAACCATCTACCCCAGACACTGCCGGTCGTCCTCGAGCAGCTCGGCTCCCTCCTCCAATAGCCTGATGACCTCCCGTGTCACTGGGGGTGTTGGTAAGACTGCTGTCACCAGGTACACGCGATGGCGTTAGGGACTGTTGCAGGGTTGGGTGACAGCGGGGTTCATGCAGCCAGGGCTGCGGCTGGGGTCATGATGGTCTCGTACTCGACGGGGGTCAATCGGGCCAGGCGTCTCTGACGCCGGCGTCGATGGCAGGTGCGCTCGATCCAGGTGACGATCGCGATCCGCAGCTCCTGGCGGGTGGCCCAGGTACGGCGGTCGAGGACGTTCTTCTGCAGCAGCGCGAAGAAGCTCTCCATTGCCGCGTTGTCGCCGGCCGCACCGACCCGGCCCATGGAGCCGACCAGGTGGTGACGTGCGAGAACGGACACGAACTTCCGTGAGCGGAACTGCGACCCGCGATCGGAACGAACAGTGCATCCCGCGACCCGGCCGCGACGGGCCACCGCGGATTCAAGGGCTCTCACCGCGAGGCTGGACCGCATCCGGGCGTCGATGGAACAGCCCACGATGCGGCTGGAGTACACGTCCTTGACGGCACACAGATACACCTTGCCCTCGCCGGTTGCGTGCTCGGTGAGGTCCGTCAGCCACAACCGGTTCGGTCCGGCCGCGGTGAAGTCCCGCCGCACCAGATCATCATGGACAGGCGGTCCGGCCTTGGCGTTCTTCCCACGGCCCCTGCGCTGGCCGAAGGCACTCCACCAGCCGTTGCCCCTGCAGATCCGCCAGGCGGTCCGCTCGGCCATCGGCTCACCGGCGGGCCGGGCCTCGTCGACAAGGAAGCGGTGACCGAACTCGGGATCGTCGCGATGCGCGTCGAGCAGGGCGTTGGCCCGGTATGCCCCGGCGAGCTCGGAAATGGTGACCGGTGAGACCAGCCACCGGTAGCAGGGCCGGCGGGCCGGCCCGAGCACCCGGCACGTCACTGCCACCGGCACCCGGTGAGGGGCAGCGGCGGCGGCCGGCTCGCGGACGAGCGGGTACATCATCTTGACGGCAGGTTCGCCTGCGACAGATATGCCGCAGCCCCGCGCAGAACCTCGTTCTCCTGCTCCGGCAGCCGGATGCGCTTGCGGGCCTCGCGGAACTCCTTCGGATACGGCTTGGGCCCTGCAACATCCTTCCAGGCCACCTCACAGCAAGCCGGGCCAGGTGTCACCTATCCGTGCAGCAGTCCCGGTCTGCCAACCGCCCGGTCGCGGCCACCACGCATGCATGGTGTCCTTCAGCTCCTGATTGATGCTGTTGAAAACGGGGGCTTCCAGCAGCGGACGCCGGCTACGAGCAAAGACCAGGTGACCCGAAAATCCCCCGGGACCTCCTTCTTGGATACGTTGCGCGCACCTTATGGGTTGCCACCGACCCAGCAGGCTTGGGCCGGCTCAGTTGCTGAGCCGGCAGTAGCCGATGAGGGCGGCGACTATGCCGACGAAGGCGAGGAAGTGCTCCGCCTTACGCTCGTGGCGGCGACGCAGACGGCGGCAGCCGGCCGGCCAGGAGACCGTCCTCTCCACGACCCAGCGGTGGCGACCCAGCCGTTGCGAGGACTCGATGCCCTTACGGGTGATGCGGTGGCGGATGCCCCTCTTGCTCAGCCATCGACACGGGTGGTCGCATTCGTATCCCTTGTCGGTGTGAAGCCTGGCCGGGCGTCGGCGGCGCGGTCCTCGCCAGGACCGGATGGGCGGGATGCCACGCACGAGCGGTTCCAGTCCCTGGCTGCCGTGCATGTTGGTGCCGGAGATGCCCAGAGACAGGGGCAGCCCGGTGTGCGAAGAGCCCTGTTGCCGCCTTCCGACGAGCCCGGAGGTTGGCGGCGGCAAGGGCTGCGCCTGCTCGGGTGGGACGCGGCTGGTGCGACGGGCGGCGCTACAACAATGACCAGGTGTCTGCTGCGGTCCCGGTATCCAGGGCTGTCGGCGGTCGAGGGCGGCCATGGCTTCGGTCGTGACGCACCATCTGCTTTACCGCCGACAGCCATGATCCTCGGTCTCGGGGATGTCTTCTGGTCACCACTGGTGATCCGAGTGGTCGGATCCCCTGCGCCGAGCAGATCCGGTGGGATGCTCGGGGAGGACGCAGCATTCCGGTTTCACTCCACTCACTGCTGCAAAACAGCCCGGGTGCAGCAATGCGCGCTCACAGCGAACTCGCCCGGATCCGGGGCCGGGCTCAAACCGCCGGCCAAAAGCTGCCCGGCTCCGACGTCGAGTCCGACCTTGACGGGGCCGCGCCCATGCTCACCACCTGTCGCTCGCGGGGCGTGCCGATCGGTCGCGGTGGCCACGGACCGCGGACGTACGCGGTGATGGAGCGGCCTCACTCTTCCGGTACGTCCGCGGTGCGGCAGAGGCGTGTGCTGCGAGCGAGTGGCGCGCGCTCAGACCTTGACCTGCACGTACTCCTTGCCCTTGTCGTTCTCGACCAAGACCTTCTCGACGTCGGCCATGGGGACGGCCGCCGAGCCGTCGAGGTTCGCTCCCTTGTCCTTGTCGGCGACCAGCCAACTGCCGGCGATCTCGCGCTTGCCGTCCTTCGCCACGACCACGATGCGGCAGCGCTCCCCCGCCGGGATACCGGTGACCGAGGCGTTGAGGCGGACCCAGTCGACTGCCGGGGTCACCTTCAGGCGCATCTCGCTGCCGGTCCTGGTGCTGCGGGCCTCGACGACCTTCACGCTCCCCGGAGGAGTGGCCGGCGCGGTGGCCGTGACCGAGGGGGCCGGCGGGTTGGCCTCCGGGGAGCGGCCGTCGCCGGTGTTCTGCCCGATCAGTACGCCGCCACCGAGCACGGCGCCCGCCGCGACCACCGCGACGGCGGCCAGGGCCAGGCCTCTGCGCGCCCTCTGACCGGCGCGTTCCGTGCGCACCTGCCTCAGCGTGCGCTGAAGCAGCAGGTCACCGCCGTCCGGAGGGCCGTCGAGAAAGGCTTCCGGGGGGACTTCACCGAGCGCGGACTCCATGTCCCGCAACCCGCCCATCTCGTCGCTGCACATCTGGCAGGACGCCAGGTGTTCGTCGACGGCCCTCACCTCCTGCTCATCGAGCGCGCCGAGGACATAGGCACCGAGCAGTTCGCTGTCATGTTCCCTGATGCTCACACCGCCACCCCCTTCAACGCCACGAGGCTCACTGCCTTCGGCTTGTCTTCGTACATGTCCCGCAGCGCCTTCAACGCATAGTGTGACCGGGACTTGACCGTTCCCGGTGGTATCCCGAGGCTGGTCGCCGCCTCGGCGACGCTCCTGCCCCGGAAATAGATCTCCAGCAGGACGTCCCGGTGGTCCGGTGAGAGCCGGTCGAGCGCCTCCATGACCACCATCGAGTTCACCACGGCGTCCGCGTGGTCCTGTTCGATGGGCTGGGTGGTCGTCGACTCGGCGACCTCCGTGGGGCGTGCCGCCTTGGCCCGGTACCGGTCCGTGATGATGTTGCGGGCCACGGTGAGCAGCCAACCGCGCACCGAGCCCTTGCCGTTGACCAGGGCGTCGGGGTGTTTCCAGGCCCGGATCAAGGTCTCCTGGACCACGTCCTCCGCCGCGCTGCGGTCGCCGGTCAGGCGTTGCGCGTAGCCGAGGAGGGCTCTGCCGTGTTCCTCGTAGAGGGACCGGATCAGTGCCTCGTCACCGACGTCCTGCCTCTGCCGACTGCGGGACCACAATGCCACCATCCACTTTCTCCGTCCTCTCCTGGGCCGATGCGCTCAACACGGAGGGCGGGCGTCACCGGTTCAACCCTGCCGCATGTGAGCTGCGTCATAGTCGATCGAGGTTCGGGGCGGGGTCACACGGAGTTGCACTGCCGGTCCTCGTTGATGCAGCGCACCAGCTCCGCCATGCGGTCCTCGGTCATCACGTTCACGAACATGGCGTGGTCCGTGCTCGGGTCGCGCAGCTGCTCCGGGAAGGAGTCGACGGCGAACGGCGTGCCGTCCGGGAGGTCGTAGGCGAGGGTGACGCGCAGTTGCGGAACGGGGAAGGTGGCCCGCGGGCAGGTGCCGTCGGGGGCGGGGAACTGTATGTGTGCGCGGTGGTCGGGGCTGTCGGTGGCCAGGCCGTTCCAGCAGCTCGGGAAGTCCAGGGTCCGGGTCGGTCCGCTGCCCTCCGGACAGAGCACGTACTTGGTGGTGAACCGCTCCGGATATCCGGAACAGCCCCACTGGGCACGGACGTTGACGCTGCTCGTGGTGGCCGCCACCGGGTCGCCCATGACGCTTCTGAGGAACCGCGGCATGGCGACGACCGAACTCACCGGGTTGCCGCGGAACTCCACCCGCACCGACGACGGCTTCACGATCTCCCCGGTGTTGCCGTGGAGACCGCCTCCCGCACGATCGACGTCCGTTCCGGTGCGGTCGAGACGGCGCAGGACCGGCCAGTAGTACGTGGACCGGTCGCCGCCCGCACAGGTGGTGTCGGCGACGGCCAGACTCCCGTTGGTCGAAAAGGCATTGGTGGAGAGGTTGCCGACGTAGTCGTGCGTGTGATGGGCGCCGTTGACGACGCCCGGTGAGATGACGACGTTGTCCGCGTTGTAATGCCCCGACTCGTTGCGGCCGCAGTCGACGGTGACGGTCCCTGTGGCCGCGTCCGGTCCGGCGACGGGAACCGGGGCTCGCGGGACACCGGCGATGTCCACGTACTGCTCATCGGCAGGCACGCCTTGTGCCGGAGTGACCCCGTCGGCTCCGGAGGTTACGACGCCCAGGAGCAGCGTCAGCCCGAGAGCCGCAGGCAAAATGGCCAACAGCAGAAGGGACTTGGGGCCGAGGGGTTTGATCCGCACGGAGGCAGAATTCCACCAGTGACCAGGACAATCAAGACTGCCCGCAGACCACTGCCGGACCGGCCGTCCATACGCGTGCCGGTGGACATCAGCGGAACAGCTGCCCTCGCACCGCGCCGTCGGGGAACTTCTCGGTGTGCAGGTTCGAGTAGAAGCCCGTCGGGTTCTTCCCGAGCTGTGCGATCACCGAGGCGTCCGGGGCGCTGACGCTGCCGGAGACGGCGAAGATGTTCTTCGGTACGGGCGAGACGAACAGCGGCAGCCGTACGTCGCCGTTCTCCCCCAGCGCTCCCTCGTGGATGTGTCCGGCCAGCGGCGGCCCGATGTTCACCCACGCCAGGGAGTAGTCCACGCGTTCCGCTCTCGGGTGCAGGAACGTGGTGCTGTGCCCGTCCGGGTCGCCGGCCTTGTCCGGGTCGCTCGCCGGTATCTCCTGGCCGCCGTCCGCGAGCGCGCGCAGCTTGCCGCCCCGGATGATGCTCAACGGGTTCACCGGCCTTCCCAGGACGCGGAGTTGGCCGCGCACGGCGCCGCCGGGGAGGGCGTCGGTGTGCAGGTCGACGTAGAAGCTGTCGGGGTCGGAACGGAGCCGCTCGGCGAGCTCGGCCGAGGACACCGTGGTCTGCCCTGCTGCGGACTGCACGGTGGCGGGCATCGGCGCGCCGAAGAGGTGGGCCCGCACGTCGCCGTTGGAGCCTGCCGAGCCCTGGTGGAGGTGGCCGCGCGTCGGCCGGCCGATGCCGTTCCACGTGAGGGCGAAGGTGACCCGGTTGCCCTTGACCTTGATGAGGGCGACGGCCTTGCCGTCGTCGTCACCCGTGGCGGCCCCGCCCTTCTCGGGCACCTCCTGGTCGCCGGAGAGCCGCGCGACCAGGGAGACGGTCGGGGCCTGCGCCGCCTCGGCGGCGGCCGACGAGACCCCGTTGCCCGTGGTGCGGACGCCTTCGGGGCCGTCGTCG
The DNA here is from genome assembly GCF_053596315.1 of Streptomyces sp. NPDC001732. Classification (NCBI taxonomy): domain Bacteria; kingdom Bacillati; phylum Actinomycetota; class Actinomycetes; order Kitasatosporales; family Streptomycetaceae; genus Streptomyces; species Streptomyces sp. NPDC001732. The sequence continues at coordinate 49,739 of NZ_JBSFFY010000018.1, read as the reverse complement.
GCCAGCACCGGGGTCGTTGTGGCGAGACCGGTGGCGAGCACGGTGGCGGCCACCACGACAGTGAGCCTGCGCATGTCTTTTCGTCCTTCCGGGAGTCGGGTCCTTCGGGTCGGGAAACGGATCGCGGGCGGCACCGGTTCAATGCAATCCGCGATCGAGGCCGCTGAACCCGGACGCCGGACGGCACGTGTGGGCCACGGTGCGGGTTCACCCCGCCGTATCCACCACGTACGAGAGCGAGAGAGGTCATCACCATGCGCGTGCACAGGACTCTGTTCGCGGTTCCGCTGGCCGTGGGGCTGGTCGCCTGCGGCGCCGGGAGCGACGGCGGCGGCAGGGAGGACAGCGGGACCGCGGGCAGGACGATCCGCGGCACCACCGTCACCGTGGCCCGGTCCGAACTCGGATCCATCCTGGTCGACGGCAAGGGCCGCACCCTGTACGCCTTCACCAGGGACAAGGACGCGGCCGGCGACTGCGACGCGGAGTGCATCGCCGTGTGGCCCGCGCTGACCAGCCCCTCCCCCGCCTCCGCCGGCCGGAACGTGAAGTCGTCGCTGCTGCACGAGACCGAGCGGAACGGCGGCGCCGTGCACGTCACGTACGGGGACTGGCCGCTGTACTACTACGTCGGCGACACAGCGCCCGGTGACGTCAACGGGCAGGGCCTGGACGGCGAGTGGTTCGCCGTCGCGCCCGACGGAAAGCTCGTCCGCAAGAGCCCGTGACGGCCCACAAGTCCGTACGAGAACAAGGTCGTTGAACTGTCCGGTGCCTGCGGTCGTTCCTGGAGCGGGACGGGGCGCACCCCGCCGGACGACGCGTACGAAGGAGGGGTCTTGGCCGAGATCGAGATGCCGGGAGACGAGGTGGAACGCCTCGGCGAGCTCCTGCGACGGGTGATGGACCTCATCGACACCGGGCCGACGGGTTTCAACGCCCAGGACGTCGGCCCGCCGCTGGTGCGCTCCGGCACCGACTTCGACGACGAGTGGAAGGACGGGCGGGTGCAGGTCAAGCGGAACAGCAAGGACCTCAAGGACGCCTGCGAGGCCATCGTGAAGGCGTTCGACGACTTCGACCGCCAGATGGGCGCGTCGCTGAAGGACGGCGGCGGTGAGGGCGGTGGCGCCCAGCAGCCGGCCGGTGGCGCCCCCGAGTCCAAGAACGACGACGTACTGCTTCCCCCCACCGGCCTGGCCTGAACGAGATCGAGGAGCACAGTCCCATGACCAACGGTTCGCACAGCTTCGGGATCGGCATCCCGGAGTCCTGGACGGAGTACGACCTCAGCGGCGACACGCTCGCCGAACGCCGGGCCGAGATGCTGCGGCAGGCCCCGGAGAAGGAGACCCGCGACGCCATCAACCAGGCTTTCCGCAGCGCGCGGCGCATCATGGACGGCGCCCGCAGGCGCGGTGCCGTCTATGCCGCGGGCACCACGACCATGTACGAGGACGGTCTGCTGATGGCCGGGCTCATGGTCTTCAGCGTGAAGCCTCCGCCGGGTGCGGACTTCTCCGCGCAGAGCCTGGCCAAGCAGTTCTCCGCCGCCGGGGGCCGCCGCGGCGAGGGCACCACCCGGACCCTCACGACGGAGACGCTGCCCGGTGTCGGCCCGGCCGTCCGGATCGTGGGGATCGAGGAGGCCGAGATCGCCGACGGCGTCTCGTACAAGCTGGTCGTGACGCACACGTTCGTGCCGGTGCCCGGCGGCGAGCGGGTCCTGATCATCACCTGCTTCAGCCCGAACATCCCGCTGGCCGATCAGCTGTACGACCTTTTCGACGCCATCACGTCGACATTCGCCTTCGGCGAGGAGGCGCCGGTGGCGGTGGGTGCGGCGACCTGACGGGCGCCGCCCGCAGCGGGGCCCGGCCGTTCCGTCGGAGCGGCCGGGCCCTTGGGCGTGCGGGGACTTCGGTGGCGGCCCCGGTGCCTGTCGTGTGCGTCGGCACCGGGCTCCCCCTTGGCATACGCCGGACAGCCCGACGCCGCCTCCGCCCCGGCCCCGTGGCGGGGAGCGGGGCGGAGGACGGCGCCGGGCGGAGTGGTGAGCCTCAGTCCACCCTCGTCTCCGGTACGCGGACCGTGGTGAACCGGCCGTCGCCGAGCTGGAGATGGGCCCGGCCCGGCTCGCTGTCGCGGCCCATCAGGCCGCGCGGCAGGCGGGCGCCCACCAGTTCGCCGTCGCTCATCAGACGGGGCGCGAGCAGGGCGCCGCAGCGATTGCGGCGTACGACGGCCTGCCAGCCGCCGATGCCGCCGAGGAGGGCCTCGTTGTTGCCGGCCACGACGAGGCCCCAGCCGTCCCCGGCGCTGCCGCGGGCGAGTGCGACGAAGTCGGTGTCCAGCTCGGAGTTGATCATCATCTCGGCGTCATCGACGAGGATGGCTCCGGCGGGGGTGTCCACCTTGCCCAGCGCGGCCCGGAAGTCGGCGACCGCCACGTCCGCGTCGGTGAACACCTCGACGACACCCGGTTGTCCGGCCAGGCGGCGCAGCGGCGAGTTGCGCGGCGCGATCACCACGATCTTCGTGCCGAGCGCGGTCAGCGACCTGGCCATGGTGAGCAGGACCGTGCTCCGGCCGGACCGCGGCGGACCGGCCACCACGAACGACGGAACCTGCGACAGGTCCGTGCCGATCGCGGCCAGCTCGTCGCCGCCGACGCCGACCATCGCCCACAGCGGGGAGCCGCCCTTCGGCCTGCGCTCCATCGCGTCCGCGAAGTCGAGTCGGTCGGGCAGCACGTCCACGCGGAACGGTCTGCGCACGGCGGGCACGTCGGCGTCCCGCTCGCAAACCCGCTGGGCGAGCACGCCGAGCGCCCGTGCCTGTCCCGCGCCGCTGGTGTCGGTGCCGGAGACGAGCGCGATCTGGGCGCTGTCGGTGCTCTTGACCAGGATGCCGCGTCCCGCCGGCAGGTCCTCGGGGACGCTGCGGGTGCTGAGGCCGACCATCGAGTAGTCGGTACGGTCGTTGAGGCGCAGCACCAGCTTGTCCTCCGTGGCGGAGGCGAACCGGCCCTGGCCGAGGATGCGGTCACCGCTCGGCACCAGGTGCACGCCGACGCCGGCTCCCTCGCGCATCAGGAGCGTCATCGCGTCCATCACCGAACCCTGGTCGTAACCGGAGAAGTCACGCTCGAACGCCTCGAACCGGTCGACGAGGACCACGATGTGCGCGGGGCGGTCCTCCTCGGGCAGGGTGCGGCGCAGCTCGGTGAGGTCGGCGACGCCCTGCCGGCCGAGGAGTTCGCGGCGCCGTCCGACCTCCGCGACCAGACGGCTCAGCAGCCGTGCCACGCGCTCGACCTGGCCGCGGTCCACGACGGCGCCGCAGTGCGGCAGGGCCGTGAGTGCCTGGAGGGCGCCGTTGCCGCAGTCCAGGCCGTAGAGGTGGAGGTCGGCGCAGCTGTGCGCGCCGGCCAGCGCCGCGGCGAGGGTGCGCAGGGTCTGGGAGCGGCCGCTGCGCGGCGAGCCGATGACGTACAGATGGCCCGTCTCGTCGAGGTCGAAGGTGAGGTGGCGCTGTGCCTGCTCGGTGGGCACGTCCACGAGGCCGTATGCCACGGGTGCGAGCCGCCCGGTCCCGGCCGCCTCGTTGTCCGAGGCCGGGGGCAGGTCGGCGAGGGTGAGGGTGCCGGGAAGCGGCGGCAGCCAGGGGCGGCGGGCGGGCGGCACGGAGAGCTGTGCGGCCGCGCCGCGCAGGGCCTCGACCAGGACCGACAGGTCCGTGACCGGCTGGAAGGCGTCCTCCTGGGCCGGGGGCCGGGGCATCGGGTCGCCGAGGTCCTCCCAGTGGAGCTCGGCGAGCACCGGCGCCGGGTGGTTCATGTTCTCGGTCTCCGGGTCGAGTCGCCGTCCGCCGATCCGGCCGGTCTGGAACGGCAGCAGCGCCGCATGCCCCAGCCGGGCATGGGCACGGCCGGGGGTACGGGGCGAGAGCTGCCCGGAGTCGGGGGCGTCGATGATGTCGCGGCTCTCACCGGTGTCGGTGGTGCGCAGCGCGATCCGCAGGTTCGTGTTGGCGCGGATGTCGGCGGTGACGGCGCCGGAGGGCCGCTGGGTGGCGAGGATCAGGTGGATGCCCAGGGAGCGGCCCCGCTGGGCGATGTTGACGAGGCCGGAGACGAAGTCCGGCAGCTCCCTCACCATCGAGGCGAACTCGTCGATGACCAGGACGAGTCGGGCCAGCGGGGCGAGTTCGGGGCGTCGGGTGCGCTTGTCGGTGTAGTCGTCGATGTCCTTGGCGCCCGCCTCGGCGAGGACGTGCTCGCGCCGCTTCAGTTCGGCGCCCAAGGACACCAGGGCGCGCTCCACGAGGTGGGTGTCCAGGTCGGTGACCATGCCGACGGTGTGCGGCAGGTCCTCGCACTCGGCGAAGGCGCTGCCGCCCTTGTAGTCGATGAGGACGAAGTTCAGCTCGTCCGGCCGGTTGGCGACCGCGAGGCTCGCCACCAGGGACTGGAGCAGTTCGGACTTGCCGGAGCCGGTGGTGCCGGCGATCAGGGCGTGCGGGCCGTCGGCGGCGAGGTCGACGGCGAACGGGCCGTCCACGCCCTCGCCGATCACGGCGCGCGTGCTGCGTCCGGAGATCACCCAGCGCGCGGCGACGGCGTCCGGGGCGGGCGGCTCCAGGCCGAGTACGTCGAGGAGGCGGGCGGAGGCGGGCAGCAGGTTCTCGTCGGCGTCGTCGCCCACGTCGCGGATCGGTGCGAGCGCGCGGGCCACGCCCACGCACCAGGAGCGCCCCGGCGCGTCCATGCGGACCTCGTCGACCGGGTCGGTGCCGTCCTGCTCGACGCGCAGCCACCGCGGGCCGGCCACGGCCACGGCGCGGCACTCCTCGGGCAGCAGCCGTGCCTCGTCGTCCACGCACAGCGCGTACACGCCGACGGCGGGCCCTTCGCGGAGGATCTGGATGACGCCGGGCAGGGAACGCAGTCTGCGGGCGCCGTCGAGAACGACCAGGATGTCGGGCTCGCCCACGGCGCCGCCGCGCGGCGCCCGGTCCCCGGCCGCCTGCCGGGCGGCGATCACCGCGGTCAGTTCGGCGATGCGACGGCCCACGGACTCGGCGTTCGCGCCGACCAGGGTGACGGTGTCCTCGCCGAGGGGCGCGCAGTGCGGCAGCCAGTGGACCCAGGACCAGCGCTCCGCGCCGCCCGTGCCGGACAGTACGCAGATCCGCAGGTCGGAGGGGCTGTGCAGGACGGCGGACTGGGCGATCAGCCAGCGCACCAGCGGCTCGCTGTCCGCGCCGCCCGCGATACCCATGACGCCGGCCTCGCGCAGTGGCACGGCCACCGGAACGGCGTGCGTGGTGCGGTTGATCCTGCGACGGTGTTCCGGCTCGGAGGGGTCCTCCAGTTCCACCAGGGCGGGGCGGTCGGCGATGCCGAGCCGCATCAGGAGGAAGTCGCCGTCGCGCCAGCGGCGCTCCCACAGCCGCTGCCGCGGGCCGGTGGCGATCAGGAGGGCGGACGCCGGATCGGGACAGGCGAGGCGGCGGACACGCTGTTCGGCCAGGACGGCCTCTGCCACGTCGTCCTCCAGCGTGGCCTTCTTCTCCTCGTACTCCTTGAGCTGATCCTCGTAACTCTCCTTGCCCCGGCGCTTGTTGGAGAGCTGCGACACGAGGGCGACGACCGGGGACAGCAGGCCGAAGACCAGGAACCGGGGGTTGTTGAAGATCAGGAAAGAGACGCCGGCCAACAGCAACGGCGAGAAAATCAGGGCGAGTTGAAGCTTTCCCCGGGCAGGTTTACCCGGCGGAACCGGGAGCTGGAAGCGGTTGTTGACGGGCGGCGGGAGCAGTCGGGGCGGCCGGTTGTAGTCGACTCCGACGCCGTCGTCGGAGGGCTGCAGCGCGGCGTCGGGAACGGAGGGTGCGGCCAGTTCGAGCAGGGCGGGGCCGAGCGCGAGGACGCCGCCGACCTGCCACGGCGTCCAGTCCCGCACCTCGGTGTCGTCCCGCTTGATGCCGTCCTGATCGACGGGCCGCACGGTCGCGGTGCCGTCGGCGAGGACCTTCAGGCGTGCAGCGGTCTTCGCGAGCCCGTCGGCGCGGAGCTGGATGCGGCAGGACGCGGCGGAGCCGATCTCGTAGTCGCCGGGCGGGAGCCGGAACACCACTCCGGCGTCGGCACCGCCGACGCCCCGCAGCTCCACGACTCCGTCCGGTTCGGGTCCGGCCTCGGGGGCGGGTGCGTCCAGGGACAGCAGGCTGCCGGAGCGCAGGGCGGCGGCAGCCATCGGCTGGTCGGCGAGGAGCGGGGTGGCGCCGTGGTAGAGGACCGGTCGGTCCTTCGGCTCGCTGCCGCGCAGCCGCCGGTGCAGTTGTTCGGCGAGTTCGCCCGCCGGGACTTCGGGGTCGGCCTCGATCATGATGTCCGCGGTCCGGCCCTGCTCCGGGTCGACGGCGGTGACGGTCAGACGCATCGTCGGTGCTCCTCGTGGCACGCGGGGGAAGACGGTACGCACGCGTGCGTGCCGTCAGGTGCGGGAATGCCGGTCGGGCCGGACCGCGGAGGGGTCCCGGCCCGGCCCGACCGGCGCCGGGGTGAGGTCAGCCCCTGAGGCTGGACCCCATGTCGGAGTCGAACTGGGTGATGCCCTCGCCGTACTTCTTGACGTACTCGGAGATGCCCGTCAGGCCCTCGGTGACCTTGGCGTAGTTGTCCGTGTACTCCTGCACGAACGGCTTGAAGTCCCGCTGCGCGGAAGGGGTGTTGTAGCCGTCCGCGGTGAGGGCGTCCAGGTCCGTCTTGATCTTGTTGAGCTGGGCGACCGCGATGTCGTACTCGTTCATGGTCTGCGCGGCGCTGGCGCTGGTCTTCTCGTCGTTGACGATGTAGTCGGCCATGTGGAATGTCTCCGTTTTCCGAGTCGGTTGTGCGGGTGGGTATTTCGTGGGGCCCTTTCCCGGGCCCCTGTACGGAACCGCGCCCTACACACGCGGGGGGTGCGGAGTCGGTTCACACCTTGATGGGGGCTTCTTCGGGTGGATTCGCGAGTTGGGTGTCCTGGTTGGCGTTGAGGCCGCCGATGGTCTTCGTGGGAATGGAGGTGAGCGGGACTTCAGGGCCCTTGGTCTTGAAGCCGTGGTCGTTCTCGACCTTCTTGCCGGCCAGGGAATTGCCCACGCCGTAACCGAGTTTGATACCCGCGTTCTCCAGAGTGGTCTGCGGGTCGGCGCCGTTGGCGCCCACCTCGTAGCCGAAGCCGACGGCCTGGGACACGGCGCCCTTGAGGATGCTGGTGAGGGCCTCGTACCCGTACTCGTGGAGTTCGGTGACCGAGGTGGGGCCGCCCGTGTGGGCGTGGTAGTCGTGGATCGGCGTGTGCTGTTCGTTGTACGAGCCCGCCGCGTCCAGTTCGGTGAGCGTGTTGCCGTTGCCGTCCTTCACCTGAACGGACCCGTTGTTGTTGAGGTCGACGTGGAACGTGGTCTGGTTGCCGCCCGCGTCGGTGGTGGTGACGGTGCCTTCCACGCCGTCCTTGGTGAAGGTGAACGTGGTGTTCTCGTTCCCCGCGTTGTTGCTGAAGGTGGCGGTGCCGTCCGGGTTCTGCGTGATGGTGACGTTGCCGGCCGCGTCGGTGGTGGTGGCGGTGCCGTTGTTGATGGTGGTGGTGGTTCCGCCGCCGTCACCCGCCGTGACGACGGGCGGGGTGCCCGGCGCGCCCGTGACGGTGGTGTTGTTGCTGAACGTCACCTGCGGAGGCCCGGCGGGTCCTTCCTGTCCGGGGGCGAGGGCCCCCGGCACGGTCACGCCGGGCCCGTTGAGGGTGCCGTCCGGTCCGATGGTGACCGTGTCGCCGGGGCCGTTTCCGCCGCCGGGCACGGACACCTCGAAGGAGCCGTCGCCGTTCGCCTTCACGTCGAAGGTGCCGCCGTGGGCGGTGCTGCCGCCCTTGCCGCCGACCGGGGCGTCCAGGGTGGGCCCACCGTTGCCGCCCGCGGTGAACGTCTCGGGTCCCGGCGCGGGGGCCGGGTCGAGCGGGTTGTGCGGGCCGTCGACGACGCCCGCCTTCTGGCCCGCGGTTCCGGCGTTCTCCACGTCGCCGGGACTCTTGCCCAGGGTGCTGTTGGCGGTGTCCACGGTGGTGGCGCCGCCGAAGAACCCGTCGTGGTGCACGGTGGGTCCGCCGCCCGGCGTGGGCACGGTGATGCCGCTGTGGCCGTCGCCGTTGACGGTGCTGATGGAGGTCTGTCCGGGCCCGTTGCCGATGGGGTTGCCCGCCGTGTCGATGGGGGTGCCCGTGGTGGGGTCGACGTGGGTGCCGGAAGGGCCGAGGGCCGTGACACCGCCGGGCGCGAAGGTGCCGGAGGCCGGGCCGTAGGTGACCGAGAACTCCCCTTCCGGACCGCCCGCGTTCGGGCCGTGCACGACGGTGCTGCCCGGCTCGGAGACCGGGTCGACGCCGTGAGTGGTGATCGTGGGGCCGTTCGGGCCGTTGGACAGGGTGTTCTGCCCGCCTGTCATGTCCGGTGAGCCGAACAGGCCCCAGCCTTCCTGCTGCGGCGTGTTCACCGTGACCTGCGTGTTGGTGCCGGTGACGGTGGCGCCGCTCGGCGAGTTGGTGACGGTTGCCTGCCCGTTGTTGTCGACGGTGTGGACGACACCGGAGTCATGGTGGACCGTGGTGGTCGCCGGGCCGGTCCCGTCGTTGCCGATGGTGGTCGTGAAACCATCCGTGTCGTACGTGATGGTCTGACCGTCCGAGGACAGGACACCGCCGTTGCCGTTGGTGACGGTGGTGGGGGCCGGTGCGGCCGCCTGACCACCGCCGCCGGCCGCGGGGCCGGCGCGTGGCGGCACCTGCGCGCCGGAACCGTCGGGGGTCTGCGTGGTGATCGTCCCGTCCTGGCCGGAAGTGACGGTGGTGGTGGCGCCGGGCGCCGGCTGGTGGGTGAAGGCGACATCGCCGTTCGCGTTCACCGTGGTGGTGACGCCCTGGGCGTCGATCCCGTTCGGGCCGACGGTGGCCTGGGCCCCGGCCCCTCCGGTGTCGGTGAAGGTGGCCACGGGGTTGTTGCCGGCATCCGTCTGGGCGGTGACGGTGACCGGGCCGTTGGTGACGGTACCGGTGTTGTCCACGCCGAAGCCGCCGCCGTTGTCGAAAGCCGTCGTGCCGTTCGGGCCGTTGGTGACGGTGGTGTTGGGACCTGCCTGGGCCTGGGTGGTGACGGTGCCGTCGTTGTTGATCGTGCTGGTGGCGCCGTTCGCGTTCGTCTGGGCGCCGTTGCCCGTCAGGGTGGAGTTGCTGCCGCCGACCGTGGTGACCTGGGTCGGGGCGCCGTCGGTGGCCGGGTTGACGGTGACCGCGGGGGCCTGCCCCTGCGGCCCGACCGTGGTGGGCGCGTCCGGGCCCGTACTGACCGACGTACCGCCCTGGCTGACCGTCGTCACGCCGTTGGGGCCCAGGTCGACCTGGACCGGGTTCAGTCCGCCGAGGGTGCCGCTCACGCCGTTCGGGCCGTGACTCGCCTGGAAGGGCCCTGAGTTGACGGTCGTTGAGCCGTTGCCGGTGGTGACGGTGGTGGCGCCCCCGCCGCCGACCGTGACGGTCTGGCTGCCGGGCCCGTCGGGGGCCGACTTGGTGACGGTGCCGTCGGCGTGGACGCCGGCGGTGCTGCCGTCGGCGGTGGTGACCTGCGCGGGGTTTTCACCGGTGGGCGGGTTGACGGTGACTGCGGGGGCCTGCCCCTGCGGCCCGACCGTGGTGGGCGCGTCCGGGCCCGTACTGACCGACGTACCGTTCTGGCTGACCGTCGTGACACCGTTCGGGCCTTGGCCGACCTGGATGGGGTTCGGGCCCCCCAGGGTGCCGGTGACGCCGTTGGGGCCGTGACTCGCCTGGATGGGGCCGGAGTTGACGGTCGTGGAGCCGTTGCTGACCGTGACCGTGGTGCCATTGGTGCCATGGACGGTGACGGAGTGGCCGCCGCCGCTGTTCACGGAGATGGTGGTGTTGCCCACGTTCACCGGATTGCCGGGGGTCGGCTGCGGAACGCCCGGCACGGCCTGGTTGCCCTGCGCGTCGGTGGCCGTGATGGTGCCGGCGGCGTCGACATGGATCTCCTGGCCGCCGTGCGCGATGCTCGCCGAGCCGTCGCTGTCGACCGAGGTCGAGCCCGCGATGGTGACGCCGTCCGCGCCATGGCTGATCCCGTCGACGTTGAATTTGCCGTTGGGGTTGAGAGAGAACGTACTGCCGTCCGGAGCACTGATCTTGATGTCGAACGGGGAGAATTCGATCTTGCCTGCGTCGCCCGTGACCGTACCGCCGCCGGTGCCGTCGGTCTTGATGCCGCCCGTCGAGATGCCACCGTCCGCGCCGACCGAGACCTGCGGCTGACCGCCCGCGGGCGTCACATCGAGGCCGCCTCCGGGCTTGGTGGCGACCGAGCCCCCGTCGGGGGTGGTGAACGTGACCCCGGCCGCGCCGGGTGCGCCGACGGCGATGTCACCGTTCGGGCCTACCGTGAGGGGCGGCTGGGTGCCTGCCGGGGCGAGGTCGATCCGGCCCTGTGGGCCGACGGTCAGCGACGTGCCGTCCGGGGTGCTGAACTTGACGTCGAAGGGCGAGAACTCCACCGCCCCACCGCCCCCGGTGACGGCACCGCCGCCGCCCCCGTCGGTCTTGATGCCGCCGGTCGAGATGCCACCGTCCGCGCCGACCGAGACCTGCGGCTGGCCACCCGGCGGAGTCACGTCGAGGGTGTTTTTGGCGCCATTGAACTGCACCGTTTCCGGGTTGGGGCCGCCGGTGTTCACCGTGAACCCGGTGTTGTCGAGCGTGGTGGTGGGGCCGCCCGGTGTGGTGATGGTGGCGCCGCCGCCCTGCGGAATGCTGGTGGTGACGTTGCCGTCGGCGACGGTGATCGGGCCGCCAGCGTTCGCCGGGGGCAGGCTGACGGTCTGGCCACCGCCGTCGCCGTTGGTGACGTTGACGCCACCGGCGTTGCCGACGGAGACCTGTGTGCCGTCCGGCAGCGTCACACCGCCGCCGAAGTTGCCCGCGTTGCCGTTGATCGTGGTGTTGCCGAAGTTGACGTCGACGGAGCCGTCCGCCGGGTTGTGGGACGCCACCGGCTGGCCGCCGTCTCCGGGACCGTTGAAGACCGAGGTGATGCCGTTCTGGTTGTCGACGGTGAGGCCGCCGCCCGCCACCGTCGTGAAGCCCCCGCCGTCGGTCACGGTGAGGCCGCCGGGCGTGGAGATCGTGTTGTTGTTCACGGTGAACTCCGGCGTGAGGCCGGCGCCGTCGCCGGGCGAGCTGAACGTGGTCGTGCCCGTCCCGTCCTTGCTGACACCGCCGAACGGTCCGGACGTCGTGAATCCGTTCGGCCCCAGCTCCGTGGAGAGCACGGGCTTCTCCGACTGCGCCGGGGCGAACTCGCCGCCGAGCGCGCCGAAGACCGTCTCCTTCGTGGTCGGGCCCTCGATCGGGGTGTTGATCGTCGTCGTGGTCCCGTTCGAGGTGATGGTGTCCCCGGCCGGGCTGGTGATGGTGTTCACGCCGCCTTCGGTCTTCGAGGCGAAGCCGTCCGGCGTCGTCGTCTTGGTCGACGTCTCCGCAGCGGGCAGCGGCGCGAACGGCAGGTCGTCCACGGGCTGGAGCTGATCGGCCTTCGGTCCCGGCGGAGTGGTCTTCGCCTCGGTCTTCGTGCCGTCCGGAGTCGTGACCTTCGTCTTCACCTCGCCCGTGGAGGCGTCCGTCTTGGTGGTGCCGTTGATGCCGTGGAACCCGGTCTTCTGACCCATGCCCTTGGTGTCGACGAACAGGACGCCGCCCGGTTTGAACTGGCCGTTGACGACGCCGACGCTCTCCAGGGAGAACGCCTTGCCGATGTTGCTCTTGAACTTGCCCTTGGTGACGAAGGCGTCCTTGATGTTGTTGGCGAACTTCGTCCCGCCGAACACGGTGAGGGCGCCGGCCGTGGCGGCGCCGATCGCCGCACCCTTGGCCGCCGAGGCGGCGTCGAACTTCTTGCCGTCGAACAACGCCGTGAGACCGCTGGCCAGGAAGCCCAGGGAGAATTCGGTGCTCACGTCGATCCCGAACTTGCCGGCGAGCGCCAGGGCCGGTGAGGTCTTCAGTCCCACGAGGCCCTTGGCCAGCGGATCGATGACCTTTCGGACGAACGTCGAGCTCTTCAGGGCGGCCCCGACGGCCGCCGAGGTCGTCCCGATCCCCTTGCCGACCTTGGCGAGGAACGGAGCGAACTTGGCCAGTTTGCCCGCCGCCGCGACCACCTTGCCGAGGCCGCCGAGCAACACACCGCCGGGCACCAGGGTGAGGAGGCCGACGATGATCTCACCTGCGTCGATCTTCCCCTGCGACACCATGCGGATCACCGACACGGCGAACAGGATCGCGCCCAGGATGAGGCCCACGACCGGCAGGAACACCGCGACGATCGCGACGAGGATGCCCGTGATGATCTCCACGAACGGGTTGTCCGCGAGAAAGTCACCGAATGCCTTCACGAAGTCCCGTGCGGGGATGGCCTGTTCGGCTGCGTCATCGAGCACGATCGAAGCCCTGGTGGAGCCCTCCTCCCGCAGCTTCTGCGCCTCTTGGCCCAACAGCACGGCCGCCGACAGCTGCTCCTTCGCCGCGTTCACCTCGCCCTGCCGGGACTGGTGGTCCGCCGCCTGCTCCGGCGACGCGTCCGGCGCGAGCGCAGGGACCTCGGTGTTCGCCGTGCCGGCCACCTCCTGCCCCTGGTCGATCGCCCGGTCCAGCATGTCCTGGGCGTCGGTCAGGGTGTTCGCGTACTGGTCGTACGCGCCCGCAGCGGTACGGAACGAGTCCCTGGTCTTCGAGAGCAGGCCCGGCAGGTCCTTGTTGATGCGCGTCTTCAGGGCGTCCATCGCCTGCCCCTTGCCGCGCCGGATCGCCCCGTCGTCGCGGAGCAGATCGACAGCCTCTCCCGCCCCGTCCCCGAGTTCCTGGTAGGTCCTGGCCAACGTTCTGATCGCCTCGGGGTCTCCCGGTGTGGGGTCCTCGCCGAACCCGAGCACCTCCCAACCCGTGCTGTGCCGACGCGCCATTTCCAACTCCTCCTGGTTCTGGGCTCGTTCAGCACCCCATAACGGGCCGGTCCCCGATTCGGTTCAGCGCGTTGAACCGATCCGCGATCGGGCGCGTGTGACCGCCGACGCCCCAGCAGTTCGCGTCACCAGGCCCCGTACGGAGGAGGACGAGAAAGATGCGCGACGCCCCGAGGAAGACGAACGACGTACGGCGGACAGCCCCGTGGCACACCACGGCCCGGTTGACCACGGTGTGCGGCCTGACGGCCGTCGCGTGGCTGGCGCTGCTCGGCCCGGCACAGGCATACGAAGGGACAACGGTCCGCACCGCCTCCGTACGGGAAGGGCTCTCCGTCCAGGTACGGGGATCGGTCCAGGCACGGGCCCCCCAGGCGCTGCGGGCGGACGAGGAGCTGACGAAGTACTACGTGGTCAAGTCCGCACAGGACAACGGCGGCAGGCAGGAGACCCTCTTCGAGATCGCGCGGCGCACCCTCGGCGACGGCGACCGGTTCGAGGAGATCCTGGTCCTCAACAGCGGGCGCCCGCTCCCGGACGGCTCGGCGTTCGTCAGCCCCGACCAGCTGGTGCCCGACTTGGCGCTGATCCTGCCGGAGGACGCCGACGGCCCCGGAGTGCAGTTCGGGGTACTGCCCGAGACCGGCGCGGACGTGACGAAGGAGAGCTCGCGGCAGAGCGCGTCCCCCGCGCCCCGCACCGCGCCCAGCCGGGCGTCGGGCCCGTTCGCCGGGGTCGGGGACCGGCTGAAGCAGCCCTGGCTGCTCGGCGGGATCGCCGGTGTCGCCGCGCTGACCGTACTGATCGTCGCGCGGCGCCCGCTCGGCCGGGCCGCGCGCGCCACCGGCTCCGGTGTCGCGCGGGCCGCCCGCGTGCTGCGGCCGAGGCTGCCGCACCGCCTGGCACTCGCGTTGCGGCGGCGTCGGCGCGGCGCCCTGGCGAAGCGTCTCGCGGCGGACACCCGTACGCCCGTGGTGGTCCGGCAGGCGCTGCGCGAGCTCGTCCCCGCCGACCCGGCGAAGGCGGAGCGTCCGGTGCGCGTCTACAGCGTCCTTGCCGAACCCACCAAACTGCTCGCCTCGGTGTCGGGCGCGCACACCGCCCCCGCACCGTGGACCGCCCTCGAACCCAACTGCTGGGAGCGCACCGGGCTGCCCTCGGTCATCGAGGGCGACCCGAGTGCCGATCCGGCCCTGGCGCTGCCGCACCTGGCCCGGATCGGAGTGGGCGAGCGGGGCGCGCAGGTCATGGTGGACCTCGGACAGATCAACGGCGCGCTCAGCATCACCGGTGACCTCGCCGTGGCCCAGGACACCGTGGCGGCCCTGGTCCGCGGCCTTCTCGAACTTCCCCGGCAGAGCACGGTGGTGGTATCGGTGGACCCGAGCGCCGGCGCCCTGCCCGGCCTCAACGGTCTGGTCCGGGTCCGCTCGGTCACCGACGTGCAGGGCAAGGCACCGGACGAGATCCTCAACTCGGCGGAGGAACTGGGCATCGGCCTGGTGCGTGGCGCGGCCCGTACCGGCGAGGTCACAGGCTTCGTCGTCCTCCAGGAGGCGCCGACCGCCGAGGAGGCACGGGCCCTCGCGGACCTCTCCACACCGGTGGGCGGCGGCTGGACCGTCCTCACCGTCGGCGACATCCCCGGCGCGCACTGGCGGTGGTACGCGGAGAGCGACGGCAGCGTGGACCTGGGCGTGCTCGGCATCCAGGCGGTCGTCCCGACACAGACGTTGGCGGGGGCGGGCACGGGTCGTGTGTGACGTATCCCGTACGACGGGGCGTGCGGCAGCGCGCATACGGTCGGGCACGTGGTGGCGGCCCGCGGGCCCACGCCGATAAGGGCGACTTGAGGAAAGAAATTCCCCGGCATTGAACCCTCCTGCCGCCGAAGCCGTGCTCACAGTGACCGGCCAGGACGGATTCCGGGTCCAGAAACTCCGCTCCGGCAGTCGGCCGACCTCCTCCCCGGCTGCCGGGGCGGGCCTTTCAGGCACACATCGAACAAATCCAAGATGCCGAGAAGGCCGCACAACCACCTGGGCAATGAGCTCAGCAATTCACTTCACGCATTCATCGATAATTCCGAAAGAGGGATCCCCATGCGCAAATTCGCCTACGTCCCGGTCGTGTTCACCCTCGCCGCGGTCCTGACCACAGCGGCCTGCGGCAGCTCTCGGAGCACGGCGGCAGCCACCGCCGACTCCCCCGAGCGTTCCGCCTCGGGAGCCGGCGGGACGCAGCCCAAGGAGGCGGGCCGCCTGAGCGTGTGGAAGAGCGAGAGTCTGGGCCCGGTCGTGACGGACGGCGCGGGCTTCACCCTGTACCGCTTCGACAAGGACACGACCGAGCCCCCCGTGTCCAACTGCGCGGGCGACTGCGCCGCCACCTGGCCTCCGGTGCTCGCCGACGGCGCGAAGGCGGGCCGCGGCCTCGACCCGGCGCTGCTGGGCTCGGTCGAGCGCGCCGACGGCACCGAGCAGCTCACGCTCGCCGGCCGGCCGCTCTACCGCTACGTGCAGGACACGGAGCCCCGGCAGACCCGCGGCCAGGGCATCGGCGGCACGTGGTTCGCGGCCGCACCCGACGGGTCGAAGGCGAAGCGGACCGTGAGCGCCCCGAAGGACCTGCCCGCGCTGTCGACGGTCGAGGACGAGGAACTCGGCGAGATCGTCCGTGACGGCAAGGGCCGCACGCTCTACCGCTTCACCAAGGACACCGCCTGGCCGATGAAGTCCAACTGCCAGGGCGACTGCCTCAAGCAGTGGAAGCCGGCCAAGCTCGTCGACAAGAAGAACATCAAGGGCATCGACCCCGAGCTCCTCATCAAGTACACCCGCCCCGACGGCACCAAGCAGCTCACCATCGACTGCTGGCCGCTCTACTGGTACACCGGCGACGAGCAGCCCGGTGACACCAACGGCCAGGGTGTGAACGGTACTTGGTTCACCGTGCGGGCGGACGGCAAGCTCGCCGAGTGAGCTGACCTTCAGCAGACGCCGACCGTCTACCTCACCGTGCAGGGCCGGACCACGGGGCGCATCCCGCCTTGGGGTGGCGGCCATGAGCGATCACTCGGAAGCGTTTGTCGTCCCCGTCGAGGCCTATGAACCCCCTTGCTGCGTGGCTGTCTTCACTACGGTGCGAACCCGGTACCAGAGCGGCTGCAGCGAGACCGACGCACGCGTGGAAGACCTGGTGAAGGACGTCCCCGGGTTCCCGGGGACGGACCACGCGCAGACTCCTGGCGGGCTGGGCATCACCGCCGGGTACTCCCGCGACGCCGAGGCCCTCACGGAGTGGCGGAGCAACGCCGTCCCTGGCCGTCCCCGCCGAGGCCGTACGGCCCTCGCACCAGTCCCCACGCCGTGCCGTCATCAGCACCGGTGCCGGCAACGCCGTCGAGTCGTACGACTGGGCCATCTACGCGACCTTCGCACCGTTCTTCGCGAAGCAACTGTTCAACCCCGCCGACCAGACCTCGGCCGTCCTCCAGACACTCGCGATCTTCGCCGTCGGTTTCGTCACCCGCCCCCTCGGCGGGTTCGTCTTCGGCTGGATCGGTGACAGGATCGGCCGGAAGACGTCGATGACCCTCTCCATCGGGCTCGCGGCGGTCGGCAGTCTCATGATCAGCCTCGCCCCGGCCTTCGCCTCGGTCGGCGCGTTCGCCTCGCTGTTCCTGCTCGTCGCCCGGCTCGTCCAGGGCCTCGCCCACGGCGGGGAACTTCCCTCGGCCCAGACCTACCTCTCCGAGATCGCCCCGCGCGAAAGGCGCGGTTTCTGGTCCTCGATGATCTACGTCTCCGCCACCACGGGGGTCATTTCCGGCACGCTCCTGGGCGCGGTCCTCGCCGCGGCACTCACCGAGGAGCAGATGAACGCCTTCGGACGGCGCATCCCGTTCCTCATCGGCGGGCTGCTCGGTGTGTACGGACTCGTCATGCGGGCCCGCATGCCCGAAACCGAGGCGTTCGAAGGCATCCGCGAGGAAGCGCGGACGGCAGCCGCCCGTTCGCTCGTGAAGTCCATCGCCGAACACCGCAAGCAGGCGTTCCAAGTCGTGGGCATGACGGTCGGCTTCACCGTCATCTACTACGTGTGGGCCGTGGCCGCTCCGGCCTACGCGGCGACGAGCCTCAAGATCGGAACCGGCCGGGCCCTGTGGGCGGGGACGCTCGCGCACGTCGTGTTCGTCGTGTCCCTCCCGCTGGGGGGAAAGCTCAGCGACCGCATCGGCCGCAAGCCCGTCATGGTCATCGGCTCCCTGGGCGCGGCCGCCCTCCACTTCCCCATGACCTGGCTCCTGCGCGACTCGGCCTGGCAGCTCGCCGTTTCGATGGCCGTCATGCTCTCCTGCATCGGCGCACTGGCGGCGGTCGCCCCGGCCACGCACGCCGAGCTGTTCCCCGCCCGGATCCGCACCGTCGGCGTCGCCGTGCCGTATGCGGTCTGCGTCGCACTCTTCGGCGGCAGCGCCGAGTATTTGCAGACGCTGTTCACGGAGGTCGTGAAGCAGCCCCGGTTGTTCAATCTCTACGCGGTGGTGCTCCTGCCGGTCACCGCGCTCGTCGTGCGGTACCTGCCCGGGACCAGGGGCAAGGACCTCACCTGAGCCCACCGGCCCCGGCGGCTTCCGGCCACGGGTCGGGGCCGCCCGCCTCCTGGACGGGCGGCCACGAGCGGCCCCGTCGGGCCGTCCACGCGGGAGAGCAGCGGGGGCAGGCCGGCGGGCCTTCCCCCCTTGCGGGACTCCCGGAAACGGTCACCGTGGGCTCGGCCCCCTGGTCACGGAGTGTTGTTGGCCAGGGCCAGCAGGCGGGAGCGGTCGCCGCTGAAGCGGTCGCGGTCGACGTTTCCGGAGATGCCGCTCACCGAGCCGGTGGAGGTGTACTGCCAGACGGTCCAGTACGGGAAGCCCTTCGGGATGGTCGGGCTGCCCGCGGTGGTCCAGTGGGCCGCCCACAGGGGGCTCCTGGCGGACATGCCGGTCCAGCCGCCGGTGCAGGAGTTCCACCAGCTCGCGCTGGTGTAGATCACGACATCGCGGCCGGTGCGGGCCTTGTACCTGTTGTAGAAGTCGAGGATCCACGACTGCATCGCCGCGGCCGACTTGCCGTAGCAACTGCCCTCGATGTCCAACACGCCCGGCAGCGTCAGGTTGTCGCGGGACCAGGCGCCACCGTTGCTGGCGAAGAAGTCCGCCTGCGCCGCCCCGCCGGACACGTCGGGCCGCGCGAAGTGGTACGCGCCCCGGATCACACGGGCGTTGTAGGCGCCCAGGTAGTTGGCGCTGAACGTCGGGTCCTTGTACGACAGGCCCTCGGTCGCCTTCATCCAGGCGAACTCGATGCCCGCACTGCGGACCGAGGCCCAGTTGATGCCCCCCTGCCAGCTGGAGACGTCCACGCCCACGGGGTTCGCCATGGGGCCGATGTCCGCCTTGGCCCCGAGGTGCAGCTTCCTGGTGTCCGGCTTGAAGTCCTTGCTGTCCTGGACGTAGCCCACGCCCATGTAGCCCTTGCCCGGCGGCACGGCGCCGCCGGACGGCAGCGGTGCCGAGGAGGCGGTGCCCGACATCAGGCCCAGGGTCAGTGCGACGCTCGCGCCGACGGCCCCGGCCACGGTGAGTCTTCCCTGTACGGACTTCGCGGAAAGGATCCGGGAGAACAAGGTTTCCTCCTGCTCGATCGAGGGATGGGATGCGGTGGTACCGAATGGCGTTTCGGTGCGGTGGATCTCGGCTCGCCGCTTCCCGCGGAGCGTTCTACGCGCGTCTACTTGGCGCGGACATGACATAGTGAGCCACAGAAGCACGCATGCGGTAAATGACTTTCCGGCCCGTTAACGGTCTAGACCCATCCACGCCCCGGTGAACTGCGGAAACGGATCGGCGCCGACAGAACTTTTACAAGTGGCTTTCATCTGCCGGGAGTTGCTCCACAAATGACCTCGGACGCGCCTGCCGGACGGCGCGCCCCTCCGTACCGGCCGCACGCGCCGCGAAGAGCGCTGCCGGGACGACCGTCTCGACGACGCGGGGAAGTCCCCCCGTGTCGTACTCGCCGGAGAAGCTCGGCTTCTTCCAGAGGGCGGAAAGAGGCGCCCGGCCGCCCGGAAGGCGGCCGGGCGGCGGTGTCAGCCCGCCATCGGCAGACTCCTGCGCGACGGCACCGCGTTGAGTTCGTCCACCGCCACCGCCTCCCCGCTCTCCGCGTCGACATAGCTGACACGGACGACCGGGTCGTCACCGGTGTCGCGCCCGGCCGTGGCGTCGAGCGCGAACAGCACCGCCACCGGGCGCGCGTCCGCGCGGTCCCCGTACACCCCCGAGTACTGGAGAATGCGCCAGCCGCCGTCCTCCCAGTGGTCCAGCAGGGCGGACCGGACCACTGGCGCGGCGGCCTGCCAGGCGAGGGAGTTCTCCAGGAGTTCGACGCTCGCCGCGACCGGCACCCGGTCCCTCCCGGCGGTGCCGAGGAGCGGGTGGCCGAAGACGCGCAGCCTCGTCCGGCGCAGCGGCAGCAGCCACCACCGGTCCAGGTCGGCCGAGAGCGCGACCAGGACCGCCGCCGCCCCGGCCAGGAAGACGAGGGCGCCGGCGGGCCGGTCGAGGAGCGTCGGCCACCAGGTGTCCCGTGCCGCCGCGACGGTCGCACCGCCGATCAGCACCACGGCCGCCCGTGCGAACGCCCGCCAGGTGATGGGGGTGTCGTCACTGGCCGAGCAGCCGCAGGAGGATTCCGGTGCCACGGTCCGGCCGTAGCCGAGGTATCCGAGGAAGCCCGCTCCGAGGAGCGCGGTGGCGATCCCCGGTGCCGGGTTCGCGGGAACCGCCAGCAGGCCCGCGGCGATCAGGAGTTCGACCGCACCGGTCACGCGCAGCACCGTCGTGGCCCGTTCGCTGCTGCGCAGCATGCGGGCCAGCGCCGTCTTCGGCGCCTGTCGTGCGGTGCCCCGGCTGAACGCCTTGACCGCCCCGGTCCACCCGAGCAGGCCCGCGAGGACCAGCGGGGCGAGGCTCGTTGTCAGTGACAGCATCTCTTCCTCTCTCTGTGCCCTTGGGGCCGTGTCAGTGGCCGACGGAGATGCGGACGACGTCCACGGAGTTGTCGGACGGCCGCCAGGCGCCGAGCACTTGGGCGCTCTGCCCGATGCGCAGCCGGGACAGGTCGGACGTCAGTGCGCGGCCCGCGTAGGAGGCGCTGGTGTCCGGGGCGACATGGCCGACCAGTTCGTGCTGTCCGTGGGCGAGGTGCAGCCGGTTCTTCGCGATGCCCCGGATCTGCGTGTCCAGGTTCACGATGTTCACCCAGACCGCGTCGGCGGCCACGGTGCCGTCGGGCATCTCGACGCCGCGCGCGTAGAGCCCGTCGCCGACCTCGATCACCTCGGCCGTGGTGGCGCGCACCTTCCACACGCTGGTCACATTGGTCATCTGCACCCGGGAGTGGCCCCCGTTGGATCCGGCCACCTCCAGGATGCTGCCGGTGATGCCCGTGATGCGGCCCTCCACGAAGGCGGACTCGGCTATCGCGGGGTCGAGCGAGGGTTCCGCGGCGAACGCGGCATCGGCGTCGAAGCCGCCGAGCGCGGACGCGCCGATGATGGTCGCGCCGCCGAGGGCGGCGTTGGTGAGGAAGCGCCGACGGCGCATCCCGTCGGCCCGGTCGTGTCGTACGGTCATGCCGATGCTCCTCACTCGTAGATGTAGACCGGCAGCTTGCCCGAGCTCAGGTTCCCGATCGCCGAGAAGGCGGCCGGGGTCAGGTCGAGGACGCGGTTGGTGCGGCAGGTGCCGTTGCAGCAGGTCGCCTCGCCGCACCACTCCTTGGTGCGCGGGCCGCAGTCGGTGATCGTGATGCACACCGTCGCGCCCGAGCACTGGTGCCTGACGTTCATCACCGCGCCGCAGCCGCGTCTGGGTATGTTCTCGCCGCAGAGGTCGGGCCGGGTGATGTCCCAGCAGGCCTGGGAGGCATTGGGCCACGCGCCGTGGCGCGCGCCGGACTGGCAGTTGCCGCAGGCGCCGCCGCCGGCACTGGAGCACGGGCCCCAGGAGTTGCCGCAACAGAACCAGCTGGTCTCGCCCGCCCACAGGCTGGTCGATCCGCAAGCCATGGTGTTCCCTTTCTCGGAGATTGACACGTACATGACAATTCCGAAACCGGGCGTCACCCCCTGAGCCAAGGAGGTGGCGCCCGCGTTCCGGCCGAGGATGGTTCGTTCGTGCGAAGCACCTCAATGATGCGCGTAGACAAGCCCGTTGTATAGACGGCTGCGTTCCGCCCGGCACGATCCGAACGAAAGGCCCTATCCCCTGCCGCGCCCCTGCGCACGGCCCAGCCACGGACCGAACTCGCTCTCCATGACCAGCCGGCCGAGTTTGCGGTACTCCTGGAGCACGGCCGAGACGATCTGCTCCATGCCGAGCGGTCCTCCCGCTTCCGCCGCCCGGTAGGCGGCGGTCACCGCACAGGACCGGATCGATCCTCCCGCCAGCTCGAAGCGCTGCGCGCAGAATTCCAGGTCGAGGTCCACGGCGCGCGGGATCTCCGTCCCCAGGCAGCGGTCCCACAGGGCCAGTCGCTGCCGGGCGTCCGGCATGGGGAACTCCGCGATCACGTCGAGGCGGCGGGTGAACGCCTCGTCGAGATTCGCCCGCAGGTTGGTGGTGAGCACCGCGATCCCGTCGAAGGACTCGATGCGTTGCAGCAGATAGGCCGACTCCACATTGGCGTGACGGTCGTGGGCGTCCTTTACCTGGGAACGCTTCCCGAAGATGGCGTCCGCCTCGTCGAACAGCAGGATGCCGTTGACGTCGGACGCCTCGACGAAGATCCTTTCGAGGTTCTTCTCGGTCTCGCCGATGTACTTGTCCACCACGATGGACAGGTCCACGACGTAGAGTTCCATGCCGAGTTCCGACGCCACCACCTCGGCGGACATGGTCTTTCCGGTGCCGGACTCACCGGCGAACAACGCCACGACCCCCCGGCCCCGGCCGCCGCCCGGCCGCATCCGCCACTCGCCGAGCACCTGCCCCCGGTGGCGTGCGCGCAGGGCGAGTTCGGACAGCTGGCGGCGGGTTCCGGAAGGCAGCACGAGGTCGTCCCAGCCGACCGCGGGCTCGATGCGCCGGGCGAGGCGTTCGAGCCCCGCGCCGTTCTGTGCCCGGACCGCCGCGCGCAGGTCCCGCACGCCCACCGGACGTTCCTCCAGCACGGCCAGCCGGGAGGCGACGGCAGCGGCCTTGCGCACCTGCTCGGAGTCGAGCCGGTAGGCGGTGGTGGCCTCCACGACTCCCGCGTCGACCCGCACGTTCCCCGCGGGCGTCCCGACGGACGCGCCGACCCGGTCGAACGCCCGCCGCCACTGCCGTGCCACGCCCGCGGGGCCGGGGGGCGGGACGTGGACCGGAACCGGGCTGTCCCCGGCCCACAGGGGGTCCCAGTTCTTCCTCCCGTACGCGATCAGGGGAACGCCGCCGACCGCCGCGCACAGGTCACCGAGCAGCCGGGCCCCCTCCGGCCGCTCGGGGGCCAGGGCTTCGAGCGGCCCGAGGACGACACCGCCGCGGCTCAGCCGGGCCTCGGCCGCCAGGGTCCGTACGAGGTCCGCCGGTTCGGGAGCGGCGGCGAACGCCGCGATGTCGACCACCAGCGGCCGACGCCCCGCGGCGAGGAGCGCCTCGACCGCCAGTCTGCCGGGATCGCCGCCCCGGTCGAGCAGATGCACCAGGCCGCTGCCCGTGCCCAGGGCCGCCGCCACCCGCAGTGTCCCGGGCTCCGGGTCCGGCCCGTCCTCGGCTCCGGCCACCCGGACCAGTCCGCGCAGCCTCCCGTCGGGTTCGTCGTCGCCGAGCAGGTGGGCGGTGATCCGGTCCGGTGCCCGCAGCACCCGGGAGAGCAGTGGGCGGTCGGCCTCCAGGACCGTCAGCAGTCCGCCCGCGACCAGGGGTGCGGACGGCGAGAACCGGAAGCGGCCGGAGCTCGCGGCGGGCAGCCCGCAGAGTTCGAGGGCCAGGCCGATGGTCGGCCTGCGCCGGTTGAGGTCGTCGTTGAGGTAGCCGTAGAGCCGCTCGAACCGGGCGTCGACGTCCGGCGCCATCGCGACCATCAGCAGGTCGACGTCGAGCGGTGTCAGAGCGAAGTCCTCGGCGAGCCGGCCGAGCCTGCTCCCGGACCGCGGACGCGGCGGGGGGCCGGACGCGTACTCCGGCACGGGTCCGAACGCGTCGCGGGCCGCCAGGATCCGTTCGGCCCCCTCGGGGGTGAGGTATTGCCCCCGGTAGGGGTCGTCCGGTTGCGGGTCGACGGCCCGCCGGGCCGCGACCGCGTTCCTGACCCGCCGCTCGACGTGGCTCAGCCGCTCCCAGAGTTCCTCGACGGCCGTCGGCGCACCGGGCGGTTCATCGGCGGTCCGGGGGGTGTCCTGTGCGGTGGTCACCGGGCCGCGCCTCCGCGCCTGCGGCGGCCGGGCGGCAGTTGCCGGGCGCGTTCCGCGGCGAAGCCCCGCTCGCCGGGGTCGGATGCCCCGTCGTAGCGCAGCCGGCGCCCGGGACCCACCCCCTCGCCGTCCCGTGCGGGCGCGGCCCGCACCACCAGCCCTTCGGTGACCGGCGGTCCGGCGGGCTCCGGTTCGCCGGCCAGCGGTGCCCACACCCGCAGGTCGATCGCGGCCTTGAGCTCGCCACCGAGCGCGGACCACACCTCGGCGGTGGACTGCCGGTCGATGTTCGGGCCCGCCGCCTCGACGTCCACGGTCAGTCCCAGTTCGGCGAGACTGCCGGTGAGCATCCGGCCGGGCAGCGCGTCCGCCCGCACGAGGCAGCGCAACACCTCGGAGAGCAGCCGGTGTTCGTCCTGCGGACGGTTGGTCCAGGCGGTCACCAGATAGGTCAGCTCGAACCAGCGCGGCGGGGTGCGCCGGCCGACCACCATGCCCCGGTCGTCGTGCTCCTCGGCGGTGCCGGTGCGGCGCCGGGTCGCGTCCTCGCGGATGCCGTGCAGGAAGACGCTGACCGTGGGTGCGTTGCGCCGGGCCGACCATTCCTTCGTCGGCGCGTCGAAGACCAGGTCGACGCCGCTCTCCTGGAGGCCCGCCTCGACCAGCAACAGCCGCAGCCCCTCGTCGACTTCGTGGATCACCGGCGCCCCACCTCGTTCGGCGGGACCATGGTGCCGTCGACCACCAGGAAGGGGGTGGTGACCGGACCGAACCCGGGTCCCGTGGCGGTGATGGTGCGCCGCCCCGTCCGGTCCTTCACCAGGATCAGCAACTGCGCGATGAACGTGCGGTCCGCGCGCGGGACGGTGGGCGGTGCGGCCGCCGTGATCCCCGGTTTCCAGGTGAGCCGCACCGGGGCCCCCGGCGGGAAGTCCTTGCCCCGTACGGAGGTGACGAACCCCGGTTTGCCGACGGCGGGCACCGCGACGATGCGGGGCTGCAGGATGCGCAGCGGGGTCCTGGCGACGTTGTCGCGCGGGTCGGCGTCGGTGCCGGTCGTGGTCAGTGTGCCGGTGACGGTCGTCCTCAGGGCCCGGTCGGGCGCGAGCACGATCCGGACCACCGTGGAGGCTCCCGGAGCCAGGTCGGGCAGGGTGCACACCCCGGCCGCGCAGCCCGCCGGAAGCGGGCCCGCCGGGATGCGCGCGGGCAGGCCGAGCCTCAGCCGCAGGCCGGTGGCGAGGGCGTTGCGTCCGTTGCGCACGGTGTACGTCACCACCACCCGGCCGCCGACGAAGCCGGGGGCGGGCTGGGCCCGCACGGCCACGCCGGGGCCCGCCTCGGGCTCGGGCGGCGTGGGGGTGGGGGTCGGGGTGGGGGTCGGGGTCGGGCTGGGTGCCGGCGCGTCCCGGACCGGGACGACGGTTCCGGTGGCGTTGTCCGTGGGGTTCGGGTCCACCACCGCCCCGGCCACCGACCAGCCGATCCGCTGGTCCCCCGTGCTCACCCCGGTCAGCCGGACGGTGACGGCCACGCTCTCCCCGGGCCGGAGCACGCCCAGGTCGCACTGCGGCACCCCGGTGGAGCAGGACCCGGCCGGAGTGGTGATGTCCTCCAGCCGCACGCCGGGCGGCGGGTCGGCGGTGAACGTGGTGCCGGGCGAGTGCGCGGGGCCCCGGTTGGTGACGGTGACCGTCACCGAGCCGGAGGAGCCGGTCTCCACCTCGGGGCCGGTGGGCGGCGCGGTCAGCGCCAGGTCGACCGACTGCTGGAAGGCGGGCTCCTTCTGCCGCCCGGCCAGCCGCTCGCCGAACGACGTCAGGGTGCCGGAGGAGAGGTCCAGCACGGACAGCTGCTCCTGGGAGGCGGGGCCGGCCGCCCGGCGCGAACTCATCACGAGCCGTCCGCCGTCCGGCGACCAGGCCACGTCACGGGGCTGGAAGGGGCCGTCCGGCGGGGTGTCCGGGAGGTCCTGGCGGCAGGCCTCGGGGTCGTCCCGCCGGACGGACGGGAGCACCACCCGGCACACGTCACCGTTCGGCGAGGTGATCACGATGCCGCCGCGCCCGCTGTTCTGGTCGTTGCCGCCGTCCTTGCGGTTGAAGGCGATGCGGGTGCCGTCGGGGGAGAAGGCGGGGCTGTCGTCGATCTTCTTGCACTCGCCGGGGCAGATCGTGGCGCTGAGGTCGCGCTGCCGGTCGAGCGCGTTCACCGGCGCGGTCCAGATGTGCTTGATTCCGCCCAGGCCCCGGATCACGTGGTTGCGGGTGAAGGCGAGGGTGGTGCCGTCGGGCGACCAGGCGGGCTGCGCGTCCTGCCCCGTCGACTGCCCGGCCGGCGGCACGACCTTGCCGATGATCGCGCCCGTCGCGACGTCCGCGACGAGGACGCTGCTGGGCCCCGCGTTCTCGCCGGCCCCGCCGGGCGAGGTCCTGGTGAACGCCAGCTTGGTGCCGTCCGGGGAGAACGCGGGGTCGGTGTCCCGGTCACCGGGGTTGCGTCCGGCGAGCGGCAGCACCGCGGCGTTGCCGCCGTCGGCGTCGGCCAGCCAGATCCGTTGGGTGCGCGAGCCCCTGGCGCCCTCGAAGCGGGTCACGACGATGCGCCGGCCGTCCGGGGTGTAGCTCTGCCGCTCGGTCCACGGGTCGTAGTCCTTCCCCGGGTTGAACAGCAGGTCCGCGTCGTCGACGGCGCCCGGGTCCTCCCACAGGACGGGGACCCCGAGGTCGCGCGGGTCCGAGCCGTCCTGCCGGACGTCCTGGAGCGTCGCGACCACCGTTGTGTCTTCGTTGTCGTTGTCCGGCCTGCGCGACGTCTGGCGGGAGACGACGACGGTCCCGGTGTCCAGCGGGCCGGTCCAGGTGGGCGAATCGAGCTTGCGGCTCTCGTCCAGTACGGTCGTCGGCGCGGCCGTGTCGAAGGCGGTTGCCCGGTAGACACGTTCGTACTCGCACGTGCAGTCGCGGCCGAGGAAGACCAGGCCCGTTCCGTCCGCCAGCCAGGCGGCCGAGCGGGTCCGCCAGCTCGCCTGTCCGCCGTCGAGCAGTTTGCGGTCGGTGCCGGGGCGCCCCTCGGTCACCCACAGCCTCGGATCGTCCTCCTCCACGGTGGGGGTGAGGGTGTACGCGATCTGGTCGCGGTGGGCGTCGTCGTCCACGGGGTTCCACGCCGGTTCGGTCGCGCTGCCGGTCGCATGGCTGACGACCCTCGCCGCTCCGCCGGACACGGCCTGCTCGTAGATGATCCCGGCGCCCCCGTCGCCGGAGTCGCAGGAGAACGCGACGCGGGTGCCGTCCGGGGAGAAGGTCGGGGAGGTCTCGTTGTTGCGGGTGTCCGTCAGCCGCCGCAGACCGGTGCCGTCGACGCCGACGATCCACAGGTCGCGCTGGACCAGGCCGTCCGCACCCCGCTCCGCGGAGTCGAACACCACGGTCCGTCCGTCCGGGGAGAGTTCGGGGTGCGCGGCGTCCCGGTCGCCGGTGAGCCTGCGTACCGCTCCGTTCGCCCCGCGCACGTACACCTGCGGCCGCACACTGTCGCGCAGGCTGGTGAAGACCATCACGTCGCCGCGTACGAACGGGTCCTGGTCGTAGTGGGCCGGTCCGGGCCCGAACAGCGGGTCGGAGCCGGTCGTACTGACGGCCCGGCCGAGGCTGCGGTGCTCGGTCCCGGCGTAGGTGATGCGTCCGGCGTCGACCGGGGTCTCGTCCGCCGCGGCCGTCCGTGGCGCTCCCTGCGGTGCGGATGCGGAGCCCGCCACCAGGAGCGGTGCCAACAGCACCACCACACCCGCCAGTCGGTGCAGCCGGTTTCGCCTCGCCGGGCCAGCAGTGCCGGTCACGGCCCACCTCACAGTCTGGTTGATGACGCTCCCCTCGCCAGCATCCCGCCCGCCCCGGGCCGGGAACAGGCCCCGAGTACCCGGACCGGGGGAAGGAGCCGCTGCCCTTTGCGTCCCCTCTCCCCGGGACTCTCCTCCCCGGGCACGCCGGAGCGCTCCCGTGCGGCGGCGTCGGCACGCCGCCGCACGGGAGCGCGGGAGCACGGGGCGGGACTCAGATGAGTCCGTGCCGCATGGCGTAGCCGACGGCGTGTGCCCGGTTGCGCAGTTCGAGCCGTGTCGCCATCTCGTGCAGCACGTTCTTGACGGTGCGTTCGGAGTACGAGGTCTTCTGCGCGATCTCCGCCGTGCCGAAGCCCTCCGAAACCAGCCGGATCATCTCCGCCTCCCGTGCCGTGAGGGTGGAGAGCGAGAGTCCCCGGGGGTCGAGGACCGTGCGCTGGAGGCTGCTGACGTGGTCGAGGAGCTTTCCGAGCAGGTCGCCCGGGAGTACGCCCTCCCCGTTGGCTATCGCCGTCACCAGATGGACGAGACGGTCCTGGTCGGCCTCTCCGCGCCTGAGCACGGCGGCCACGCCGCACTCGATCAGGGTCTGGAGCGCGCCCGATTCGAAGAAACCGACAACGAGGCCGGTGCGGGTCGCGGTGTTGCGCTGGAGGCGGGACAGGAGCCGGACGGCGGGTTCGTCCACCATGTCCACCACCACTAAGGAGACCTGGGCCCGGTCGGCCTCGGCATCCGTCGTCAGTTCTACCTCGGGACGCGGTCGCAGCTGCTGGATCACGCCGGTCTGGAGGATCAGGTCCTCCGCGTACACCGCCACGGAGACCCGGCCCGACGGGGCCCTCCCGGGGCTGCGCCGGGCGGAGCGTTCCGAGGCGGTGGGCCTGCGGAACTGTCCGCGCGCCGCCGTTTCGTTCTTCACGTCTGTCGTCGTCATCGTTCCGTGCTCGTCTTTCTCGGTGCTGTCGCTCGATATGCCGGTTGCCTTGCCCGTTCGCGCCGGGTTCCGTCAGGGGGACCTGGCCCGGGAGAGGGGCTCGGGGAGGCCGTGCCGTTGTGCTCCGGGGGCACCGGCCCTGCCCGTGTGTTGCCCTCCCGTCTCTGCTGTGCCGCCGGGTCCGCGGCTTAACGTCGCATCGTGACCACAACTGCCGAATTCGAAATGTCCACGGTGACGGTGTCGCCCGGCGCCGAGGCGACGACGGCCCTGACCGTGCGCAACGACGGCGACATCGTCGAGGCCTACACGCTCGAAGTGGTCGGCGACTGCGCCGCGTGGAGCACCGTGGAGCCGGCGCGGGTCTCGCTGTATCCGGGCACTTCCGAGGTGGTGACCGTGCGGCTCGCGCCGCCCCGTTCCTCCGAGGTCCGGGCCGGTGAGACGCCCCTGGGGGTACGTGTCCTGCCCGCGGAGCGCCCCGAGTCGGTGGCGGTCCCCGAGGCGACGGTGGTCGTCGAGCCCTTCCACGAGATCCGGGGCCGGCTCGATCCCCGTCGGCGCCGCGGCTGGCTGGGCGCCCGGTTCCAGACCTCGGTGCAGAACCGGGGGAACACCCCGGTCGGGGTCGCGCTCACCGGAACGCAGGACGGGGAGGAACTCCGTCTGGCCTTCTCCCCCGGTCACCGGCGCCTGGAACCGGGCGAGTCCGCCGAGGTGGGTCTGCGGGTGCGGGCCCGCAAGCCGATCTGGTTCGGCAGGCCGGCCACCTGGCCGTTCGAGGTCGAAGCGGCAGAGAAGACCGACCGGGAGACCGAGGACGAGCAGCCCCGTCAACCGGAGACGCTGTCCGGCGAGTTCGCCCAACTGCCGATACTCCCCCGGTGGTTGCTGATCGTGCTGGCCGCGCTGCTCGCCCTGCTGCTCGCGTGGTTCGCACTGGTCAGGCCCGCGGTGCGGAGCACCGCGGAGCAGGCGGCGACCAAAGCCGCGGAGAAGGAACGGCCGAACAACGGTCAGCAGGGCGGGGCCTCGTCCGGCGGCTCGGACGATGCCTCCGGCGGTCAGGGGCAGGACGGAGACCAAAAGCCCCGCCCCGGCCGGTCTCCCGGCGGCTCGGGCGGTTCCGGCTCGACGACGGGCACGGGCGGCGACGGCCACCAGCAGATGTCGGAGACGATCGACGTGCAGACCGGGGCCGGGGGCAGGAAGAAGAAGACGTATCAGGTGCCCGAGGGGAAGGTGTTCGGCGTCACGGACCTCGTGGTGGCGAACTTCCAGGGCGACGAGGGGGTGCTGACCATCACGTTCGGGAACCGGAAGATCACCACCATCGCCCTGGAGACCTTCCGCAACCAGGACTATCACTGGGTCACCCCCATCGAGATTCCGGAGAACGCCACGGTCACCGCTTCCGTGACGTGCAACAAACCGGGCACTCCGGCCACCGGCACCCAGGCGTCCGGATGCCACCAGGTACTCAATGTCAGCGGCATACTGAGCGACCTCGCACCGTAGAACAAAGCGTCGGGCCCCGAATTTCCCCGGGCGGGAAGAGAACAGCAGAAATCCCGACCCGGGGAAACCCGGCTTGCCGGTCATTGGCGAAACTCTTTCCCCGTGCGCCCCGGTGAAACGCACCCGCGGCGGCCCGCGAAACCGGCGGCGGACGAACGGGCACCGGGTGTTCTCCGCCCGCTGTCCCTGCCGCCGCCTTCCGGGCGGGGCGTCGTACGGGCGCCGGCGCAGCCCGCCGGGCCACTTCGGCCGCGAAACTGGCCGATCGGCCGGTTTCGCGGCTCATTCTGGCTGATAGTGATCACTTCTGGAACGGTCCTTGACCACGGCTTGTCCTACTGGTCGTGGAGGGCACGGACGTCGCCGGACGGTGCGCGGCACGTCGGCGGGGCGTCCGCAGCGGCGGTACGGGGCCGTCGACGACCCCCGCGTCGTACTGCGGCCCGTGGGCCCGCCAAAGGTGAAGGACCGCCTTCGGCACGGGCATTCGCGAGCGGCTCCGGGAGCCCCGGCGGGGTGGTTCCGCATGCCTTCGTTCCCCGTCATTCCCCTGGTCCCGGTACCCGTATTTCCGGCGCTCGGCGCGCCGGCGAACCGTCGTACGGCCTTCCACCGTGCCCGAGTTCATCCCGCGTTCATCGAATGAGCCGAAAGAATTGCTCCGGGCCGGGCCCGGCAAGCCTTCCGAGAATGTCCGCGCGGGGAAGAATTCCCCGTCTTCCGGGTGCCTGGAAAGGCAGTGTCCCTGCCCCGTGCCCGGGACTCCGGGGCCTACTGCCTGCCGGGACGGCCCGGCAAGACTGGGCGGCGACCGGACGACCACCCGAAGGAGCGAGCATGCCGTCGTACCTCACCCCCGGTGTATACGTGGAGGAGGTGCAGTCCGGAGCACGGCCCATCGAAGGAGTCGGCACGGCGATCGCAGCCTTCGTCGGTTTCGCGGAGACCGGCCCCTTCCACCGGCCGACGCTGGTGACCAGCTGGGACCAGTACGTCCAGACCTTCGGCACCCATGCGCCCGGCACGTACCTGACGCGCGCGGTCCACGGATACTTCGCCAATGGCGGCGGCTCGGCCTACGTCGTGCGTGTGGGCGGCCCCGCGCAGGACTCGGCGGGCGGATCCGCCGCGGCGGCCCCGTCCGTCGCGCTCGGGGGCTTCCTGGTGTCCGCACGGCCCGGTACGAGTGGCGACCTCTCGGTGGAGGTCGCCGACGCGGAGGGGGAGAACCCTCCGGAGGACCGGTTCCGGCTGCTGGTGCGGCAGGCCGGCAAGGTGGTGGAGACCTTCGACGTCTCCACCCGCAAGAGCGTCAAGGGCTATCTGGTCACCCAGACCCGCCAGTCCAAGCTGATCCAGGTCGTCGAGCAGCCCGGCACGGCCCAGAGCCGCCCCGGGAACCAGGTCCTCCCCCTCTCGCCCGCCGCTGCCGGCCCTGGAGCCGACGCCGCGCGCGTCGGCCCGGCCGAGTTCGTCGGGGACTCCTCGGAGCGCACGGGACTCGCGGGGCTCGAAGCGATCGACGAGATCACCATGGTCGCCGTTCCGGACCTGATGAGCGCCCACCAGCGCGGGGACATCGACGCCGAGGGCGTCAAGACCGTCCAGCTCGCGCTGATCTCGCACTGCGAGCAGATGGGCGACCGGGTCGCCGTGCTGGACACCCCGCCGGGCATGAACGCGCAGCGGGTCCGTACCTGGCGCAACGACGACGCCGGATTCGATTCGCGCTACGCGACCGTGTACTACCCGTGGATCAACGTCTTCGACCCGACGGCCGGACGCAACTCCCTGATGCCGCCGAGCGGTCACGTCGCCGGTGTGTGGGCGCGCAGCGACGGCGAGCGCGGCGTGCACAAGGCCCCCGCCAACGAGGTCGTCCGCGGTGCGCTGGACCTGGAGATCCGGCTCAGCAAGGGCGAGCAGGACCTGCTGAACCCGATCGGTGTCAACTGCGTGCGCGCCTTCCCCGGCCGCGGCATCCGGATCTGGGGCGCCCGCACGCTCTCGTCGGACCCCGCCTGGCGCTACCTCAATGTGCGCCGTCTCTTCAACTACCTGGAGGAGTCGATCCTCCTGGGCACCCAGTGGGTGGTGTTCGAGCCGAACGACGACCGCCTGTGGTCGAGCATCCGGCGCAACGTGACCGCCTTCCTCACCGAGGAGTGGCGCCGGGGCGCTCTCTTCGGCCGCACGGCCGAGGAGGCGTTCTACGTCAAGTGCGACCGCGACAACAATCCGCAGGAGTCGATCGACCTCGGCCAGGTCGTGTGCGAGATCGGCGTGGCGCCGGTGAAGCCCGCGGAGTTCGTGGTCTTCCGCCTCTCGCAGTTCTCCGACAGCACCAGCCTCGTCAACGAGTGACCCGGCAGGGTCCGCAAACGGAACAGGTGACACAGAGCCATGGCAGAGGGCGACGCTCTTTCCACCCACGTCTTCGGCGTGCAGCTCGGCGGCTATCTCGTCGAGTCGATCCAGGAGGTCAGCGGTCTGACCGTCGAGGAAGAAGTCGTCGAGGTCCGTCAGGTGACCGCCGAGGGCAAGCAGATCATCCGCAAGCAGCCCGGCGCGCGCCAAGCGGGCGAGGTGACGATCACCCGTGGACTCGACAAGAGCAGCGAGTTCACCAAGTGGATCAAGGAGACGCTCAACAACGGGGCCGTCGACACCGCGCGCCAGAACCTGACCATCGAGATCAAGGACTCGAAGGGCGAGACGGTCCGGCGCATCCAGTTGATGCAGGGCTGGGCCAGCAAGTGGGAGGGGCCGTCGCTGAAGGCCGGCGAGTCCAGCCCGGCCACCGAGACGGTCACCATCACCTTCGAGGAGATCGTGGTCGAATGAGGCGCAGGACCGTTACGTCGGGCGGGCTCGACGAAGTTCTCGACACCCTGGCGTCCGCCCGGTCCGCCGCCCGCGAGGAAACCCCCGCACCGCCCGCGGCGCGGGAACGGGAACGGGAACGGGAACGCCAGGATCTGCGCACGGAGTTCGAGTTCGAGCTGCCACGCGGTTACGTCGACGACGAGGGCCAGGTGCACCGGCAGGGCTCGATGCGGCTCGCGACGGCGCGGGACGAGCTGCGCCCGCAGATCGACCTGCGGGTGAAGGAGAACCCGGCGTACCTGAGCGTGGTGCTGCTGAGCCAGGTGATCACCCGGCTCGGCACCGTCACCGATGTGCACGCCGGGGTGGTCGAGCGGATGTACGCCACCGACGTGGCGTTTCTGCAGGACTTCTACCGGCGGATCAACAGCGAGGGCCACACGCACGCCGCGGTGACGTGTCCGTTGTGCCACGGCTCGTTCGAGGTGGACCTCTCGGGTGGGCGCCTGGGGGAATCGTGACGTACGCGCTTCCCCGCCTGCGGGAGGAGATCGCGTACGTCGCCTACCACTTCCATTGGCAGCGTGAGGACATTCTCGACCTCACCCACGGCGAGCGTCAGCAGTGGGTCCGGGAGATAGCGCGGATCAACACCCGCGTCAACGAAGGCGGGTGATCGTATGGGGTTCGGCGACTGGTTCCGCCGGACGGACCGGACGCCGTCCGACGCCTCCTCCGGGGGCGGGGACGGGTCCGGTGCCGGGCCGACGGCCGCTGCCGCCCCGGACACCGGCCGGACCGACCGGTCAGACGGTGACTGGGACGGCGGTTGGCGGCAGGTCGCGCCGCCCGCGGTGACCGTCGCCCGGTCCTCGATCGGGGTGAGCGACGGGCTGCGGTTCCGGTCCGGCCTCGCCTCGTGGCAGAACGTCGCGTTCGGCGGCGAACTCGGCCATGCCGTGATGCCGTCCGCGCCGGTGGGCCTCATCCGCGGGGTCACCCGTCCCGCGGGGGCGCGTGAGGTGTCCGCCGGCGGGCCGCTGCTGCTGCGGGCCGCCCGATCCGACGCGGACGGGGGCACCGAACCCGTCGCCGACCCGTCGCCCGCGGCGGGGGGCGCGGGGCGGGGTCCCGCGGTCGTCCAGCGGTCGAGCGCTCCGGGGCGGCCCTGGGCTTCGCTCCGGGAGACACCGCGGCGGGCCGCTCGCGACAGCGGTACGACCGTGCCGGGAACCGCACCGGCCCCGTCGGGGACGTCTCCGGCCGGAAGCACGGCAGCGGCGGCACCGTCTCCCCGGGACGACATGCCGGTACCGACCGCCCGTCCCACCCCGGTGCGTCCCCGGCGGACCGCGCCGCCGCTGATCGTCGCCCGGCGCCCGGCGATGCCGCTGCGGCACATCACCGGCGTCGTACCGGCCGCGACAGCCGCACCGGCCGTACCCGCGCCCGTCACCGACGGAGGCGCCGCACGGCGGATCGCGTCCGAGCGGCCGGCCGCCCCCGCGTCCGCATCCGCCCCGGCTCCCGAAGCCGCGCCCGAGCCGACCGGCTCCGCCGGGCCTCCCGAGGTCACGGCCGTACGGCCCGCTCTGGGCAGGCCGCTGCGGGAACTGCCCTCCGGGGCCGTGCCCGCCGACCCGGCGGGCCGGCGCGGGGCGGTCGTACCGTCCGGCCCCACGGGGCAGCCCGGCCCCGGCATGCCCGTACTCCAGCGGCAGGAAGCGGAGACACCGGCCCCGGCGACCGCGCGACCGCCGGAGGCGACGGCACCGCCCGCGCGCCCGCAGTCACCCGCGCATCCGCAGCCGCAGTCACCCACTCGCGCGCAGCCGTCCGCGCGTACCGGTGCCACGGAGCCCTCCGGGCCGGCTCCGTCCCCGCTCTCGTCCCCGTCGGCTCCGGAGCGGCACCGGGCTCAAGGGACCCCCGGGCACGGGCCGTCGAGCCCCCCGTCGGCGCCGCCACCGGCCGACCGGGCGAAGCCCGCCCGTGGCGGGATCGGTGCCCCGCTGTCCTCGCTCCCCCCGACCGCCAGGCGTCAGGACGGCGCTCCCCTGCTCGGTGACCGTCGTCGGCCGCGTCCGGGAGCCATGGGCTCCGGGCAGGATGCGGCGTCGGGACGTGCGCCCTCGTCCTCCCCGTCGTCCGTACCGTCCGGGCCCGTGGGGACCCCGGCGCGCCCGGACGGGCCCTCCGCGATGCCCGTGCTCTCGTCCCCCGCGTCCGGTTCCCCCGCCCCGGCCGTACCGGGGCCCGCAGCCGTCCAGCGCGCGGCGGGCGCCCCTCCGTCCACGAGCACGCCCGCCACCGGCTCCCCTTCTCCCGCCGCTCCGGTACGGGTCCGGCGGATCGCCCCGGAACGGGCTCCGGCAGCCATGCACGGGCCCGCCCCCGTCGTCCGGCGTTCGCGGGCCCTGCTCCCGAGCAGGGCACTGGAGACCAGCACCGGCGCGGCCGAGGGGTTCTCGGCCCCGGTCGCGGCGGCGGGCGGCGGTTCGGCCCGGCCGGTCGTGACGGCCACCTGGCGTCGTGACGTACCTCAACCGGAGGCCGTCGTACCGGCGTCGGGGCACGGGAGCACGTCCCCCGGACCGCACCGGCCGCCCTCCGGTGCGTCTCCCCGGCCGACAACCGCTCCTCCCCCGCCCGCCGGGCCCGCCCCCTCGGAGCGGCCGGTGCGCACGGGGCGGGACGCCGAAGGGCCGGGCCCCGGCGGGACCGTTCAGCGCTCGGCGCCCGGGAGTACTCCGGGCGGGGCGCCGTCGGGCCGGGCACCGTCCGGTGGTTCCACCGGCTCCGCCCGTCCCGCGCCGGACGGCGGCAGGGGGCGGGCCGCGACCGGTACCGGCCGGGTGGGGCGCGGGGCGTCGATCGGCGGCTCCCTCCTGCGGCTCGTGCAGCGTTCGGCGCGTGGTGGGCCGGTCGTACCGTCCGGGCCCGACGTCACCCCGTCGGCGCGGGACCACGGGGAGCCCCGTCCGGGCCGCGTCCCCGCTCCGCCGTCCCCGGCGCCGCACCCGGCACCGACGCTCCCGTACGCGTCGGCGTCCCCCTCCGGGGGGTCCGCGCCGGCCGCCGCCCGGCCGGTCCCGGTGGTGCGCCCGCATCCGCCCGGAACGACCGGCACCGGCCCGGCCGCCCCGGCCGTGCAGCGGACGGCGCTGCCGGTGGTGCCCGAGTCCATCGGGCCCCTGTACACCGGCACGGCGCCAGGGGACGGCGTCGTGCCGGGTGGAGCACCGCCCCTCTCGGTGCGGGTGCCGCCGCGTCCCTCCCCCGGGCCGGGAGCCGGTCCGGGGGCCGTGCCCT
Source organism: Streptomyces sp. NPDC001732 (assembly GCF_053596315.1). Lineage (NCBI taxonomy): Bacteria > Bacillati > Actinomycetota > Actinomycetes > Kitasatosporales > Streptomycetaceae > Streptomyces > Streptomyces sp. NPDC001732. The sequence goes on along the minus strand of NZ_JBSFFY010000018.1, from coordinate 13,784 downwards.
CCTCCGGTCCGGCCGTCGGGGCGAGCGGTCCGGGAGCCGTGGCCCCGGCCGTGCAGCGCGCGGCGGCCGCGGCCGGGATCACCGGCGTCCCGGTCAGAGCTGCCCCGGTGAAGCCCGCCGGTCCACCGGCGAGGAACGGACCGGCCGCCCCGCCCGATGCGACGGCTCCGGCCGCGCACCGGGTGACCGGCGCGGAGATCGAGGAACTGGCACGCCGCCTGATCGATCCGGTGAGCCGGCTGATCCGCGCGGATCTGCGCCGGGGCCGGGAACGCACCGGCCGGCTGTACGACAACCGTCGCTGACGACGGCTCCGCCCGGCGGGGCACTGGGAAACGGCAGAGAAGAAGAGCAATGACGGACAACATCTTCGCGACGAGCGTGTTCTTCAAGCTGGTGATCGGGGGCAACGACCTGGGCGCCTTCCACACCTGTTCGGGTCTGGGTGCCGAGGTGGAGCTGGAGCAGTACGCCGAGGGCGGGAACAACGGCTTCACCTGGCAGTTGCCGGGGCGGATCACCTGGACCAACATCACCCTGACCCGCCCGGTGACCGCCGACACGCTCAGGATCACGCGGTGGCTGAACGACACGATCCAGCGGGTCGAGCGCAAGGACGGCGAGATCGTCGCGCTCCGCCCCGACCTCAGCCGCATCATCGGCTGGCAGGTGCAGGGCATCGTGCCGGTGCGCTGGCAGGGCCCCTCCTTCGATCCCGCCAGTTCCCAGCCGGCGATCGAGACGCTGGAGATCGCGCACGAGGGCCTGGAGCCCTCCTGATCAGGCATCGAATTCATTGCGCACCCCAGCAGTTCGTCGCACGTGAAGTACCGGAAGGAGGAACGCGATGTCACCCGTTGCCCGCACGAGCCGTGCTCGCGCCCAGCTGACCATCATGGAGCCGCCCGCGGAGGTCGGCGCCAAGCCGGGCGGGAGGATCGCCCAGCTCACGTTGCAGTTCAACCCGTCGCAGCTGTCGTTGAACAAGAGCACCGAGTGGCGGCGCACCCCGTCCCGGATGGCGGAGCAGTCCGCGCTGCCCGAGTTCGTGGGCAGTGGGCCCCGGACCCTGTCCATGGAGGTCTTCCTCGACGCCACGGCCACCCATGACAACTCGGTGGAGAAGGCGGTGGAACAGCTGATGCTGGCGTGCGCGCCCACCCCGAACAGCCTGGCCCGCAAGACACCGGCCAGTCCCTGGGTGCGCTTCGACTGGGGCACGTCCCGGACGACCTCGTTCGACGGTGTGATGTCCAGCCTGTCCGTCTCGTACACCCTCTTCGACGTCGACGGGAAGCCGCTGCGCGCCACCTGCTCCCTCTCGATCGAGGAGGCGAGCGGCGAGCGGCTGGGGCAGAACCCGACGTCGGGTTCGCGGGAGGCGCGGCGCACCCATCGGGTCGTCGTCGGCGACAGTCTGCCGCTGCTCGCGTGGCGGGAGTACGGCGACGCCACCGCGTGGCGCACCATCGCCCACGCCAACGACATCGACGACCCGATGCAGTTGGTCCCGGGCAGGGAGCTGGTCGTGCCCGGCCTGGAGGCCCCCGCGGTGGAGGGCGGCCGATGACCGCCCCGGGCCGTTCCTTCGCCGCCGATCCGATCGTCGAGGCCCCCAGCGAGCTGCCCCCCGTCTGGGCGGCCCAGCTGGTGAGCTGTGTGGTCGACGAGAACGTCGGCCTGCCGGACACCGCCGTGCTGACGTACCGGGACCCCGACCACAAGCTGCTCACCGCCACCGGGCTCACCATCGGCACCCCGCTGAAGATCTCCGTGGTCACCGTGCAGGAACGGGCGCGCGAGCGGCTGTTCACCGGCGAGGTCACGGCGCTCGAACTGGACAGCGACACCACCGGTTCGTTCACCGTCGTCCGGGCCTTCTCCAGGGCCCACCGGCTGCAGCGCGGCCGGAAGGTGGTGGCCTACCGCAACATGCGGGCCGCGGACATCGTCCGCAAGGTCGCCGCGGGTGCCGGGCTCGCCTGCGGAAGGGTCGAGGCCGCCCCCGTCATGTACAAGCAGCTGACCCAGCCCAACGTCTCCGACTGGGAGTTCCTCCAGTACCTCGCGGGCGAGAGCGGCGCTCAGGTACGGGTGGACGACAAGGGCCTGTTGCAGTTCGTGAAGCCGAAGCCCGCCGCGTCGGCGCCCTCGCCCGACACCTCCGCCGCCCGGAACCCGATGGTGCTCGAGTACGGGCGCAACCTGCTGGCCCTGCGGGCCGTGCTGACCGGGGCGGACGGGGCGGACGACGTGGAGGTGCGCGGCTGGGACGTCGAGACCAAGCGGCGGCTGGTGGCCCGTGAGCAGTCCGTGCGCAGCGACACGGTGTCGCCCGGGATGAGTCCGTCGCGGGCGGCCGGGGCGTTCGGGGCGGGCACCCGGCTGACGGTCGCCGACACCCCGTACCGGACCCAGGCCGAGGCCACGGCTGTCGCCGGTTCCCTGGCCGCCTCGGTGAGCTCCGGTTTCGGGGAGATCGAGGCGGTCGCCGAGGGCAATCCCCAGTTGCGGGCCGGTGAGCCGGTGGCGCTCGGCAACGTCGGGCCCGCGTTCTCCGGCCGCTACACGGCGACCGCCGCGCACCACGTCCTGGAGCCGAACGGCGGCTACCGCACGACGGTGCTGGTGAGCGCCGCGCCCGACCGTTCCCTGGCGGGGCTGGCCGGTGGTGCGAACGCGCCCGCGCGCGGTCCGCGCATGCCGGGTCTCGCGATCGGTGTGGTCACCGACATCCGCGAGGGCAGGGACGAACGGGGCTGGGTGCGGCTGAAGTTCCCCTGGCTCGACGACACCTATGTGTCCGACTGGGTCCGTACGGTGCAGTGGGGCGGCCGGGGCGGCGGCGGTGTGTTCAGTCCCGAGGTCAACGACGAGGTGCTGGTCGGGTTCGAGCAGGGCCTGCTGGACAGCCCCTATGTGCTGGGCGGCCTCTACAACGGGGTCGACAAGCCGTCGCCGCACGACGTGCCGCTGGTCGACCCGACCAGCGGAAAGGTCAACCGCCGCTCGCTGGTTTCCCGTTCGGGGCACCGGCTGGAACTGCTGGACAGTCCGCGCGGGCCGTCCGGCGTCCGGCTGGCCAGTGGTGACAAGCGGCTCGACGTCACGCTGGACGAGCGGCGGAACGAGATCGCGCTGAAGGTGTTCGCGCCCGGCGGCAGCCGGGTGCTGAGCTCCGTGACCCTCTCCAAGTCCGGCATCACGATCGACGCCGGTACGGGTGAGGTGAACGTGAAGGGGCGTTCGGTGAACGTCAACGGCAGAACGGGGGTCACCGTCGACGGCGGACTGCTCGCCGTCCTCAAGGCCAAGCTCATCCGGATCAACTGACGCCCCGACACGGCCCGTACGACGGCCGAATTCCTTTTCGCAGCAAGGAGAACAACGACCATGCCCCCTGCAGCCCGGACGGGCGACTCCACCGTTCACGGCGGTCTCATCGGGACCCCGCCACCGGGTGCCGTGGCCGTGGCCACCGTGCTGATCGGCGGCAGGCCCGCGGCCGTCACCGGCAGCCTGCACGTGTGCGTGGTCCCCCCGCACGCCGCGCTCGGGCCCGGGAACGTCGTCCTGCCCAACCCCGCCGCCGCGGTCGGCGGTCAGGTGCTGATCGGCGGGCTGCCCGCCGCCCGGATGCGGGACACCACCAGCTGCGGCGCGCAGATCGTCACCGGCGCGATGAACGTCCTGATCGGGGGTCCGGTGTGAGCGGCTTCATCGGGCGCGGCTGGGGCTTCCCGTTGCGGGTCGGTCCCACGGGCGGCATCGGCATGGTCGAGCGGGACCAGGAGATCGAGGAGGCGATCGGGCTGATCCTCGGCACGGCGCCGGGCGAGCGGCCGATGCGGCCTGAGTTCGGCTGCGGCATCCACGACCACGTCTTCGCCCCCGGCGACGGCGCCACCGCGGGCCGCATCGCGCACGAGGTCCGCACGTCGCTGGAGCGCTGGGAGCCGCGCATCGAGGTCACCGACGTGGTGATCGCGTTCGACGCCGTCGAGGAGGGCACCTTGTACATCGACGTGCACTATGCCGTGCGCGCCACGAACGACCTGCGCAACCTCGTCTTCCCCTTCTACACCATCCCCTCCTCCGAGGGCTCCGCGGAAGCGGGGGTGCGCTGATGGCCCTGCCCTCCCCCAACCTGGACGACCGGCGCTTCCAGCAACTCGTCGACGAGGCCAAGCGGTACGTCCAGCAGCGCACCCCGGAGTGGACCGACCACAACGTGTCGGACCCCGGCGTCACGCTCATCGAGACGTTCGCGTACATGGTCGACCAGTTGCTGTACCGGTTGAACCGGGTGCCGGACAAGAACTACTCGGCCTTCCTCGACCTGCTGGGCGTCACGTTGTTCCCGCCGACGGCGGCGCGGGCGGAGGTCGACTTCTGGCTGTCGGCCCCGCAGCCGGAGACCGTGCTGCTCCCGGCGGGGACGGAGGTCGCCACCTCGCGCGGCGAGGCCGAGGAGGAGGTGGTGTTCTCCACCTCCGACGACCTCTCGATCGTGCCGAGTTCGCTGGCCCGGCTGGTCACCGCGCCGGTGTCGGGCGAGCAGACCGACCGGACCGCGCCGCTCGGTGCGGGCCAGGACGTTCCGTGCTTCCAGGCCAGGCCGGAGCCGGGCGACGCGGTGCTGTTCGGGCTGCCGACCGCCGTTCCCCGGTGCATCGTCGCCGTGCGCCTGGACAGCCGGGTGGAGGGCGTGGGCGTGGACCCGCGGCAGCCGCCGCTGGTGTGGGAGGCGTGGGACGGTGCCCGCTGGGTGATGTGCCGGACCGGCACCGACAGCACCGGCGGGCTGAACCGGCCGGGCGAGATCACCGTGTTCGTCCCCGCCGGGCACACCACGTCGGTGGCGGCGGGGACCCGGGCGGGGTGGCTGCGCTGCCGGGTCACCGCGCCGGAGCCGGGCCAGCCGTTCTACTCCGAGTCGCCGACGATCCGGGAGGCCGAGGTGTTCACCGTCGGCGGCACCGCGGACGTGGAGCACGCGGAGACCGTCCTGGACGTTCCGCTGGGCGTCTCGGAGGGGGTCGCAGGTCAGCGGTTCCTCGTGGACCGGGCGCCGCTGCTGCTGGACGGGGAGCCGCCGGTGGTGCAGGTGTCGTCCGCGGAGGGCTGGCAGGTGTGGACCGCCGTGGAGCACTTCGGTGCCTCCCTGCCGGACGACCGCCATGTGCGGATCGACGCCGTCACCGGCGAGTTCGCGTTTCCGCCCGAGGTGCGCGAGCCCGACGGGACGATGCGTTCCTGCGGCGCCGTGCCCGAGAAGGGCGCACAGCTGCGGATCCCCCGCTGCCGGACGGGCGGCGGCGCGGCCGGGAACGTCGCCCGGGGCGCCATCAACGTGCTGCGCAGCTCGGTGCCGTACGTGGCGAGCGTGCACAACCGTGAGGCGGCCCGGGGCGGGGTCGACGGCGAGACGGTGGAGAACGCGAAGGTCCGGGCGCCCAACATCCTCCGGGTCCAGGAGCGGGCCGTCACGGCCGCGGACCACGAGGTCATCGCCCGCGAGGCGGCGCCCTCCCTGCGCAGGGTCCGGTGCCTGCCCGCCGTCGCGGGCGAGGGCGGGGCGGTGCGGGTCCTGGTGGTTCCCGACGCGGTCCCGGACGAGGGCGGGAACCTGCGGTTCGAGCAGCTGATCCCGTCGGATTCGGTGCTCTCGGCGGTCGCGGCCCGGCTCGACGAGCGGCGGCTGGTCGGAACCCGGCTGGTGGTGGAACCGCCCGCGTACCAGGGCGTCACCGTGGTCGCCAGGCTGGTGGCGTCCGGCGGGGACGTGGACCGGGTCCGTACGGAGGCGCTCGCGGCGCTGTTCCGGCACATCGACCCCCTGCGGGGCGGGGCGGAGGGGACGGGCTGGCCGTTCGGCCGACCGGTGCAGTACGGCGAGGTCTTCGCGGTGCTCCAGAACGTGCCGGGGGTGGGGCTGGTGGAGGAGGTGCGGCTGTTCCCGGCGGACCCGATCACCGGCCGGCGCGGGGCGGCGCAGGAGCGGATCGACGTCGCCGCGGGCGCCCTGGTCTTCTCGCACCAGCACCAGGTCGTGGTCACCGCGGGCGGGCGGGGTGAGGGTTCATGACCAGAGCCGCGGTGCCGGGGCTCCCCAGCCGCTACCCGATCGGCGGGCTGCTGCCCGCGCTGTACGCCGACGACGACCTGGCCCAGCGGTTCACCGCGGGGCTGGACACCGTGCTGGCCCCCGTCCTGTCCACCCTGGACAACCTTCCGGCCTACTTCGATCCGGCGCTCGCCCCGGCCGACTTCCTGCCCTGGCTGGCGTCCTGGGTGGGTGCCGACCTCGATCCGGGGCTGCCGCCGGAGCTGTGCCGGGCCGTCGTCGCCCACGCCGTCGAGCTGCACCGGTGGCGGGGCACCCGCCGGGGGCTGGTCGAGCAGCTGCGGCTCTGCTTCGGTGTCCACGCCGACATCCGTGACGGCGGGGGCGTCGTGTGGTCGCCGGAGCCGGGAACCGCGCTGCCCCCGGCTCCGACCGGCGAACTGCTGGTGCGGGTCTGGGCGCCGCACGGGGGTCCGGTGGACGCGGACCGCGTCCTGGAGGTCGTCGCGGCGTCGTGCCCCGTGCACCTCACGTGCCGGGTGGAGATCCTGCCGGGTCCGCCGGCGGAGACAGGAGGCTGACGCGATGCGCCCATGTCCGGCGTGCGGTGCGGGCAACCGCGATGACGACGAGTTCTGCGGGAACTGCGGTTCCTATCTGGGCTGGTCCTCCCGGCCGCCGCAGTCCCCTCCCGGCGCGGAACCGGTCGGCCCCGAGGAGCCCGCCGGGCCGTCGGAACCGGCCGCCGGGCCGACGGGCCGGGCTCCGGACGCTCCCGCGGCCGGTGCCGCCCCGCAGGCCGCAGGGCCCGCGGCCGGGCCCCCGCCCGCCCCGCGCCCCGAGCCGCCGGTGGCACCCGCGCGGTCGCGCGAGCAGGAGTCCGCCGGGCCGCCCCCGGCGACGCCGCCCGCCGCGGCCCCGGAACCGCCCCCGCAGCCGGTGCGGCCCGCCCCCGCCCGGCCGGAACCACCGGCGGAGGAGGGGACGCCCGTGGTCGCGGTGCAGCCGGCCGAGCCGATCGCCCGGCGCCCCGTCGTCCGGCCGGTGGCTGCGGAGGAGACCCCGGACGGGCCGCCGTGCCCGGCGTGCGGCACCCCGAACCTTCCGGAACGCCGGTTCTGCCGACGCTGCGCCGCACCGCTGCGGACCCGGGAGCAGTCCAAGCCGCTGCCGTGGTGGCGCACGGTGTGGCCGCTGCGCCGTCGTACGCGGGGCGGGTCGGGCCGGATGCTGCGGCGGATCGTGTTGGTACTGGTGGTCGTCGGGCTGCTGTTCACGGGCTTCCTCTTCCTGCCCGTCGGGCGCTACCTCTTCGAGGACGTGCGGGACAAGCTCGGCGGAACGGCGGAGATCGAGCCGTCGAGGGCCACCGCGAGCGCCCGGGTCCCCGGCCATCCGGCGGCCGACGCCGTCGACGGGGTGACCAACACCTACTGGGGGGCGCCCGCGCTCGACTCGTCCTTGACCTGTGCCTTCGACAAGCCGTTCCGGCTGGTCGGCGTCACGGTGCACACCGGGGTGTCGAAGGATCCCCGGGAGTTCCGGCGGGGGGCCAGGCCCACGCGGGCCGATCTGTTCATCACCACGGCGGACGGCGAGGTCCGCAGGAAGGCGATGCCGCTCGCCGACAAGCCGGGCCCGCAGACGGTACGGACCGGCATCAGCGACGTCGTCTCCGTCCGGATCGTGCTGCGGGACGCGTCGGGCCAGGGCGAGGGGCGTCCCGTCGCGGTCGGGGAGGTCGAGTTCTACAAGCGCACCTGAGCGGCATCGACGGCCCCGACCGCCCGAGGTCCTGCCCTCCTACGGGCGTGCCCCGTCGTCGGCCCGGGAGGAGATCGTGCGCGGCAGCCGCTCCGGGCGCGCGAAACCGGAGGACGGGCGGGACCGGGTGGAGTCCGGCCCGGCAACGGTCCGCCGGACCCTCCCCGCGGGACCCGCCGGGCGCGGGCCCGCGCCCGCCCGTCGTCGCCCCGTCGTGGGACTCCTTGGGGCCTGATGACGGGCCCCCGGACCCTGTCCGTGGGCCCGGGGGCCGTCGGTACAGTCCGAGCCCGGCAGGCGGACGCCCCGGTGACGCGAGGAACCCATGACGAGGTGCCACATGAGACGAAGCGACCGGATACGCGCCGGCATGCACTCGGGTGCGGGACAGACGACGATCGAGTACCTGGCCCTGCTGGGGGTCGTGGCCGTCGTGGTCGGCGCGATCGCCGCCACCAGCGTCGGGGACGACATCTCCCGTTCCGCGCACCGCCAGGTGTGCCGCATCGGTGTGTCCCTGGGCATCTCCTGCCCGGAAGACAACGATGTCATGGAGAGCGAGCACCGGACAGATCCCCACGACCCAGTCAAATCCGGCACCCTTCTGCGAAGCAAAGCCGGCGAGCCCGTCAGCAAGTCCGCCGACACGTCCCCCGACAAGACCGTGAACGCCCTCCCCGACATGTGCTTCGAGGCACGGGAATCGCAGTCCGCGGTGTCCGTCCCGGGCAACGGCGTGCTCGGCAAGACGGCCGCCTGGGGATACTCCTGGCTGGCCAACTTCGTCATCGACAAGGTCAACAACGAGAAGAACAAGGAAAAGCGGGTCAAGCAGGCGCTCGACGACCTCGCCTGGTGCCTCCCCGGCTACAACATCGTCATCGCGCAGCCCCATGAGGGCAATCTGCAGGAGATGGACGGCACGGCGATGGTCGAGACCGTCTCGATCAGCGGTACGACCTACCGCGTCTACGCGTTCAAGACCGGCAGGTTCACCTGGGCGGACGACGCAGAACTCGGCTGGAAGAACCGGGGATTCCGCGGCGTGTACGACGTCAGCGAGGACCGCCGCACCGTCACGTTCGAGGAGCCGCCGAAGCCCGGGCGCAAGGAGGGCTGGAAGCCCGGCGACGAGGGCTGCCAGGTCGAGGGGCAGGAACCGCCCGACCGGAACCGGTACTACAACACGTACTCCCCGCTGCACCCCGAGGCATCCACCCAGGCGGTACGGATGCTGGTGAACGACATGCGCCGCTGCTACCCCGACTACAACGTGGTCGCGATGCACTCGGAACAGAAGTCGCACTGGACCGAGAAACCGGACGCGTTCGTCCACGAGGGCAGGTACCGGCTGAACTCCAACGAGTACCACGACCAGGAGCAGGGGGACGACATCGCCTCCGGCCGGGCCGTCTTCGACATCTACGTCTTCGACAAGGGCGAGTTCAGCAACGACGGCGACGGCGGCTACACCAACTGGGCGTGGTACGGCGACTTCGACCGCGACGGCTCGAAGGTCCGCTTCGACACCCCGGACCCCGCCGACCTGGACGCCGACCCCTACCCCGTCGGCTCGGGCACGGTGAACTTCAATGACGAGACGCCGAAGTACACGGACGGCGGCCCCTACCCCGGCACCGACTACTCCGGCAAGATTCCGGGCGACGCCTCCGAGCTGACCCGTTCACTGATCGACGAGTACGGCCGCGCCTTCCCCGGCAAGAACATCATCACGGCGAAGTCGTTCAACGACCTCTCCTTCACCAAGGTGTCCGGTCTTGAGCACCTCGCGGTGGTGAACGGTGTCGACGTGTTCGCCGTCGACGAGGGAACCATCACCAACAAGGGCGACGGCGGATGGAAGAACTGGGGCTTCACCGGCAACTACGACTACGAGGAGGGCGAAAAGGAAGTGACCTTCGCCAAGCGGTGAGGACGTCCCGGACCGGGTGTCCCCGACGGCTTCGAAGGGGCGGGGACGCCCGCGGGACAATTGCCTTGGTTCCGGCATGGGCCTGTGGCAGGGTGCTCCGTCGTGACAGAGAAAGACAGCATCCGGATCGTCCCGCTCCACGAGAATCCGTCGTTGATCGCCCGTGTCTACGAGATCGACGACGCATGGCCCGCCTTCATCTCCCACGAGCCGGTCGCCAACGCCTTGTTGAGCCGGGTTCCCGAGGAGTTCCCGCAGTACTGCGTGGTGGCGACGGACGGCGACCGGGTCGTCGCGCGGGGGTTCGCCGTGCCGTTCGACGCCGAGCTCGACGGGCGCGAGGAGATGCCCGACCAGGGCTGGGACCGGGTGCTGGTGTGGGCGTTCCAGGACCGGCAGTACGGGAACGCCCCGACGGCGGTCAGCGCGCTCGAGATCTCGGTGGACGTCGATTACCTGGGCCGCGGTCTGTCCCCGCGCATGCTGACGGCGATGCGGCAGGCGGCCGGCCGGCAGGGGCACGACGCCCTGCTGGCACCGGTCCGCCCGACGGCCAAGCACCTGGAACCCCGCGTCCCCATGGCCGAATACCTCCGTCGGCTGCGGGACGACGGGCTGCCCGCCGACCCGTGGGTGCGGGTGCACGTCAGGGCCGGCGGAACCATCGAGAAGGTCGCCCCCGCCTCGATGACGGTCAGTGCCTCGTCGGCCCAGTGGCGGGAGTGGACCGGGCTGCCCTTCGACCGGGACGGCGACGTCGAGGTACCCGGCGCCCTGGCACCGGTGCACTGCGACACCGCGCGCGACCACGCCGTCTACGTCGAGCCCAACGTCTGGATCCGGCACGGCATCCGGCCCCGTACCGCCTGAGGGCGGGGCCGTTACGACAGCGTGCCGGCGACCACGGAGGCCGCCCGCGCGACGAGCTCGTTGTCGTACTCGGCGTCCGGCTCGCCCCGGTTCGACAGGATCGCCATGACGATCGGGGCGGCGCCGGGACGCCACACCACGGCGATGTCGTTGCGGGTGCCGTAGAAACCACCGGCTCCGGTCTTGTCGCCGACCACCCAGTTCCCGGGCACCCCGGCCCTGATGAGCTCGTCCCCGGTGGTGTTGGTCCGCAGCCACTGCGCCAGCTGCGCGCGTTCGTCCTTGCCGAGGACGTCTCCGAGGACGAACGCGCGCAGGTCCTTCGCGAGCGCCCGGGGCGTGCTGGTGTCGGCCGTGGCGCCCGGGGACCACTCGTTGAGCTGCGGTTCGTAGCGTTCCATCCGGGTCACGTCGTCACCGAGCCCGGCGAGCACGGCCTGCAGTCCCCGGGGGCCGCCCAGCCGGTCGAGGAGCAGGTTGCCCGCGGTGTTGTCGCTGAAGCGGACGGTGGCGTCGCACAGGGCCTTCAGGGTCATCCCGGTGTCGACGTGCTTCTCGGTCACCGGGGAGTCGCTGACCAGGTCGTCCCGGGAGTACTCGACCACCTCGTCCAGCCCGTCCAGGAAGTACTTGCGCAGCACGGCAGCGGCGGCCAGCGCCTTGAACGTGGAGGCGTGGGCGAAGCGCTCGTCGGCGTTGTGGGTGACTTCGCGGCCGGTGCCGGTGTCGATGGCGTACACGCCCAATCGTGCGTCGAACTCGCGCTCCAGCTGCTTGAATTGACGGGTGAACGGCTTGGGTTCCCCGCCCGGCCGCACGGCCCCGACGGATGAGGAGTACGCCGCCGGGGAGACGGCGGACGAGGAGCGGGACTCCTCGCTCCCGCAGGCCGCGAGCGGTACGAGGGCGAGGGCGGTCAGCGCGGCGAGAAGGGTGCGCCGGACACGGCTGTGCTGCTGCATGGGTCCGAACCTCCACAGGGCGCCCTTCGGGCAGGGCGCATGGGGGACGGGGCGGCACGGCCCCGTCCCGGAACGTGGTCATGAGTGCCGGTACCACCCTCACCGTTCGGCGGTCATGCGGTCCAATACGCTCGCGTGCCGTTCCATGCGGATCTGGCATAGGGTGCGGGGCGTGGATCTGGTCGGAGCGTGTCGAGCATTCGTCGGCGTCAGCGAGCACAGCAGCTTCACCGTCGGAGCAGCCGCGACCCGGATGTCCCAGCCGGTGGCCAGTCGTCGGGTCGCCGCCCTGGAGGAACTCTTCGGCGAGCAGCTGTTCGAGCGCATGTCGCGACGGGCCGTGCTCACGCCCTTCGGCCGGGACATGCTGCCGGCGGCCAGACAGCTCGTGCAGGCGGCCGATGTGCTGCTGCACGAGGCCGATGCCGCGAAGTGCAAGCCCTGGCGGCTCGCGATGCCCGGCCTCTGCTCGACGGTCGGTCTCGCCCGGCTGGTCGCCGAGGCCCGGGAGCACGGCATCGTGCTCGACCTCCGCATCGCCGGGCCCGCGCAGCGCAGCGAGCTCATCCACTCGCAACTGGTGCGTGCCGCCCTGCTCGCGGTGCCCGCCGACGAGGCGACGTGGTCCGTGCCGCTCGGGCTCGCCGGGGTCCGGGATACCGGCGTGCGGCGCATCTACATCGAGACGTTGCGGATCGGGCGGGTGTCGCCGGGCCCGGCCCGCCGCATCTGGATCCAGCCGGAGGACGACGTGCCGCACATCCGTGACCCGCTGACCCGGCTGCGGGACGCGGTCGGCCTGCGCCCCGCCCAGCTCGTCACGGCACCCGATCTGACGAGCGCCGCGGCGGAAGTGCTCTGCACGCGCGACCTGTTGTTGTGCTCCCCCGCGCAGGCCGAGGACCTCTCCCTGGCCTGGCGGCCCATCGGTGAGATCGCGCTCGTCCGGGGGTTCGCCCTCGCCGCCGCGGCGGGCGGCAATCCACAACACGTCGAGGCACGGCTGGGCGATGCCATCGGCCGCTGCCTGGGCGCGGACGCCGCGGCGGGCGGCACGGAAGGGCCGGTGGCGTGAGCACCGAAGCGCTTCTGGGCGACATGCGCCGGCAATTGCACGACGGCGGGCTGCGCGGCTGTCTGCTCGTGCGGGATCTCCACACGGGCGAGGAAGTGGGGATCGCTCCGGACACCCAGTTGCCCGCCGCGTCCCTGGCCAAGGTCCCGCTCGCGCTGGCGACGGTGGAGCGCATCCGGCGGGGCGAACTCGACGGAGCGACGATGGTCGACGTGCTCCCGGGGCGTACGGCCGTGCCCGGTCCCACCGGGCTGAGCCAGTTCCGCCACCCCGCCCGGATCGCGATCGACGACCTGCTCTACATGAGCACCTGTGTGAGCGACGGCACGGCCGCCGACGTACTGTTCGACCTCACCCCGCCCGCCCAGGTCACCGGCATGCTGCGCGAGTTCGGTCTGCACGGCATCACGATCCGGCACGGCCTCGACGAGCTCATCGACACTCCTCTGGAGCGTTTCGACGCCTCTCAGGCCCATCTCGCGCTCTCGCTCGCCATCGACGCCGGTACCAGTGGCCGCGGGCATCGGGTGTCCCAGCTCGACACCACTCGCGCCAGTACCGGCAGTGCACGCGCCTACGTCGAACTGCTGCAGGCCCTGTGGACGCCGTCGAAGATCCATCCCGAGGCGGCCGCGCACGTGCGTGGCCTGATGGCCCACAACCTCCTCCGGCACCGGCTCGCGCCCGACTTCAGCTCCGATGCCACCACCTGGTCCTCCAAGACCGGCACGCTTCTCAATCTCCGGCACGAGATCGGTGTCGTCGAGCACTCCGACGGCCAGGCCTTCGCCATCGCAGTCCTGACCGAGTCGCTCGTCCCGGCCAGTGTCCAGCCCGGCGCCGACGCCCTCATGGCGCAGGTGGCCCGTACGTTGCGTGACCACCTGCGGCAGCTCTGAGGGCTGTCCCGCGCGGCTTCGCGCGGGGCCGCGTCTCCGTCCGCCCCGTCCGGGGGGAACCGTAACGCCCGGATCAGTAGGCGGAGTTGACGTTGTCGATGGAGCCGTAGCGGTCGGCCGCGTAGTTGGCGGCCGCGGTGATGTTGGCGACGGGGTCGGTGAGGCTGTTGGCGGTGCCGGCGACGTGGTAGGCGTCGAAGGTCGGCTGGATCAC
>NZ_JBSFFY010000017.1:64598-144635 GCF_053596315.1 Streptomyces sp. NPDC001732 | reverse complement strand
GCGCCCGTACGCCGTCTGCTGATGGTCGAGTGCACCGAATGCGGCGTACCCGGACGCCCCGAAGCGTTCCGCGACGGCCTGTGCACCCCCTGCCGGGCCCCGGGTGGCGGACTGGGCGGCAGGTGCGATGCGGCAATGGGCGACCCGTACGGCAGCAGGAGGCAATGACCGGTTTCCGGGGAAACCGGAGAGTGCCGCCCTGCCCTGCCCCGGCTGATCGGTGGGACGGGGAGCGGCGGCACCGGGAGCGCTGGAAGGAGACGTACGGGTAGAGGGCGAGGGCGGCCGGAGGACATCGGCGCGGGGGCGGGTGGAGTGGTCGGGGGCGGGCGTCGGGTGTCGGTATTCTGGAGGGCATGTCTACTGCCCCGGTTCGCGTCCGTTTCGCCCCGTCTCCGACCGGCATGTTCCATGTCGGTGGTGCACGGTCCGCTCTCTACAACTGGGCGGTGGCGCGACAGTCCGGCGGCACGTTCGTCCTGCGGATCGAGGACACCGACGCCGCCCGGAACAAGCCGGAGTGGATCGAGGGGATCATCAACGCCCTCGCGGCGATCGGCATCCACGGCGAGGACGCGGCCTTCGAGGGTCCGTACTTCCAGTCGCACAACGCCGACCGGCACCGGGAAGCGGCCCAGCAGCTCTACGCGGCCGGCCGGGCGTACTACTGCGACTGCAACCGGGAGCAGCTGAAGGAGCGCACCGGGTCGGAGCACCTCGGGTACGACGGTTTCTGCCGCGAGCGCGGACTGGCCTTCGAGGAGGGCCGGGCGCTGCGGTTCCGGACGCCGGACGAGGGCGAGACCGTCGTGGTCGACCTGATCCGCGGGGAGCCGACGTTCCCCAACAGTGCGATCGAGGACTTCGTGATCGCCCGTGGTGACGGCTCCCCGGTCTTCCTGATCGCGAACGTCGTCGACGACCTGGACGAGGGAATCACCCAGGTCATCCGTGGCGACGAGCACCTGTCGAACACGCCGAAGCAGCAGCTGCTGTGGGAGGCGCTCGGCGCCAGGCCGCCGATGTGGGCGCACCTGCCGGTGATCGTGAACGAGAAGCGGCAGAAGCTCTCCAAGCGCCGCGACAAGGTCGCGCTGGAGGACTACCTCGCCGAGGGCTTCCTGCCCGAGGCGATGGTGAACTACCTCATGCTCCTCGGCTGGGGACCCGGGGGCGACCGGGAGATCATGCCGTACGAGGAGCTGGAGCAGCTCTTCCGGATCGAGGACGTCAACACGGCCCCGGCATTCTTCGACGTGAAGAAGCTGACGGCGTTCAACGGCGACTACATCCGCGCGCTGTCCCCGGAACAGTTCGCCGGCGCCTGCGCGCCGTGGCTCGTCGCCCCGTCCGCGCCGTGGGCCCCGGAGGCGTTCGACAAGGACGTCTTCGAGGTGGTGGCGCCGCTGGCCCAGACCCGACTGGCGCTGCTGTCGGAGATCACCGACTACGTGGACTTCCTGTTCCTCGACGCGCCGGTCGAGGACGAGGCGTCGTGGAACAAGGCGATGAAGGCGGGCGCCGCCGACATCCTGGCCGACGCCCGTGCCGAGCTGGCCGGCATCGCGGACTGGAAGGCGGACGACCTGAAGGCCGTCCTGCTCGCCGTCGGCGAGAAGCACGGCCTCAAGCTGGGCAAGGCCCAGGCGCCCATCCGAGTCGCGGTCACCGGCCGGACGGTCGGGCTCCCGCTGTTCGAGTCCATGGAGCTGCTCGGTCGGGACCGCGTGCTGGCCCGACTGGAAGCAGCGGCCGAGAAGCTGGCCGCCGCGCAGGCGTAGCCGTCGGCCGGGGCGGCCTCCCCGAGGGGGTCGCCCCGGCCGGACCGGTACCACTGTGCCGCGTGCCCCTACGAGTCGGCCCGTGCCCCTGACAGGCGCAATTCGGAAGGGCCCGGCTCCGGCTCAGTCAGCCGCGTCCACGAATCCCATCGTCCGGTTCATGGAGATGGCGCTGTGGTTGAGTGGGTGGTGGAACGTGCGCACCCTGCTCGCTCCGCACTGGCGGATGTACCTCATCCCGAACGTCTTCATGGCGATCGAGATGCCTCGGCCCCGATGAGTCGCCCTCACCCCGGTCATCTCGTTGAACACGAAGTTCTCGTGTTTCGACGTTGCCGCCATCCCGACCCAGCTTTCGCCGTCCAACGCGATCACGACACCACGCGGGTCGTAGGAAGCGACCGTGAAGCGACGCTCGGCGTACTCCTCATAGGAGAAGAACTCCCCGCGTTCGGGGATGTCGGCCGAGCACTCCTTGTTGAGCTCGTAGAGCGCGTAACGGTGTACCGGCGTGTCGCCCAGCTCCGCAAGCGTCGTGAAACGGATGCCTTCGGCCCGGCATCGGGTCACGTAGTGCTCAAAGCGCGATGCGTCAAAGCCCGCGACATCAAGTTCGAGTCTCACCCACTGGTCAGCCATGTTTCCCCTCCGCTGAACGTGACCTCTCCCGTCGCCCCGCCAAGGCGACGGAAGGAGCACTGCACCGACGCCCCGGTATCGATGAGAGTGCTTGAATGCGGGTCTTCGCGGCGCGTCACTGCTGGTCGCGAAGCCTGCTCCCCGCGTGTGCGGGGATGGTCCCCTCGGCACCGGCGCCCACCCGGCCCACCCGGTCTGCTCCCCGCGTGTGCGGGGATGGTCCCTGGCTGGCGTCCTCCACGATCCCCAGCATCAACTGCTCCCCGCACCCGCGGGGCTTCTGCCTCACCTTGCCCCCTGCCGGGCTCCGGTCGGACGGGGGGCGTTTCGTCGTGCCCTGTCAGCTGCTGCTCTCGCCCAAGGCGTGGCGCAACCAGTCGAGGCTGCCTTGTCCGAGCAGTTCGTCAGCAAGGCGCTGCGCAGTCTCCGTGACGAGACGGCCTCGACTGTTGTCAATCCACCGCTGAGCGTTCTCGTGGCCCTGTGCCTTGTACTCAATGCCCTGCAGCAGGCATTCCAACTTGTCCGCGTCGCGGGCACAGATGGCCTCTGGTGAATCCTTGGCCTCGTACTCGGCAACAAGGTCGCGCACAGTAGAGGCCAGCCGTTCGGGCATGCCTGCCGTCTGGTCCGCTGTCACTTCCTGCGGATCGCCGGCCGGCGCGTACTTCTTCCCCACGTAGTTGACGTCCCCCGTGCGTGTCTCCTGGGTGTCGTGCCACACAGCGAGGAATGCCGCCTTCGCCGGATCGGCGCCTTCCAGCTTCGCAATGATCGTGGCGATCAGTGATGTCCGCCAGGAGTGTTCGGCGACGCTCTCCGGATCGCGGACCCCGGCCATCCACCAGCCCGTTCGCTTTGTGTGCTTGAGCGTGCCCGCCTCGAACAGGAAGCGCCCCACCGCGGACAGATCGTCAGCCACGTCCGTCTCCTCTCACGCCTCAGCAAGGCGGATTGCGTACCGGATGTCCTCCAGTTCTCGGCGTGCCCGCGCCGACAACTCCCGGCTATCCAACATCACCGGGAGGAATGCGCGTAGGTCGTTTCCTACCTGGGTACCGGGACGCAGCAGGTTCGGGCGGGCGGCAAGCAGGGTCCACAGTGTGTGAACGCTCAGGTCGAAGAAGCCACGGCTCGGGATCAGGCCTCGCACAAGGTGCCACATCAGCCTGTCGCCCGGCCAAGGACCAGGGCGGGGAGCGGCAATGAAGTCATCGGACAACTGGATCTGCGGGGCCTCACCGACCCAGTACGCCCAGTAGTTGAGGTTGGCTGCCTCGCTTGCATCGTCGTCAGCAAGTGCCGTCCTGATGAAGTAGCCCATTCGTTCCCTGTCGCCCTGCCTGGCGGCGACGGCCGCAACCGATCGGGCGTTGAGCCAACGGGTCAGCCAATCGTCCGGGCGCTCGGTGCGCTGCTGCAGGGTCAGCCACTCGGAGGTGTCGGCCGCCTCGTCGTACCCGGCAAGGTAGAGGGCCTGGCGGCGCAGCAGAAATTGCCCAGCCCCGCGGGCCTGCTCGGCAGTACGACGCATGCGGGAGAAGAAGCGCCTGCGGTCGTCAACGGCAAGCTCCGGGCCGTGCGGTACGGGGCCGCGGCGCGGCCGGGACGGATCAGGCAAAGACCGCAGTGGAGTGGGCGTCACGCCGTTGAGTGGCCAGGTGAGCACTTCCACCAGGTCCCGCTGCATGACCCATGCGCCAATCGGGTTGCTGTCGGCGGTGGCGTCCTCATCGAGAGCGGTGGCCAGCAGCAGGTCAGCCTCTGTCGCCCGTTCCAGGGCTGAGAGAAGAGCGGGTGCGCTGCCCATCTGCAGAAGTTGGTGGCGGTGCATGAGCATCTGCCCGACGGGTACCGCCATCAGCGGCCGACGCCCCGACTCCCATCCGGCGATGGTGTCGGGCGAGACTCGGAACTGTTCCGCGAGGGTGTCCTGGGTGTGGCCGATCTGCTCACGGATCACGCGGAAGACGTACCCGGACACCATGCCACTGCGGCCCCGCCGAGAAGTTCCCTGACCAGCGGTCAGGGTGGTGTGCGAGCCGGTGTCCATGGTGTCCCCCTTGCCCCGTCGACCACGGCCGGGCACCCGTACCCGTGGTCAGTTCAAGCGGCGCCCTCTGATCCCTACTGTCGTAGTCGCAGTGATGATCAGGCGACTCAGCGTAGTGGAAGGGGCGTCGTCGTGACGATGACGATCAAGGTGTACGAGGTCGGCAGGGACGGTCGGGAGCGTGTTGTGCGTCCGGAGGCCGAGGTCACCCCGGTGAAGGTCGTTCCTGACTCCCACGCGTTTCCGGCGTGCCAGTGCGAGCGGTGTACGGGGAGGAAGCGGTGACGGGCCGTCCAGAGACGTACCGGGGGAACGCGGCGGCCGGCTGGTGCGACTGGCACAAGGGCCCGTCCGGGACTGCGGTGCTGGTCGACACCGTCGGGGAGGAGCCGGGCCCAGTGACCTCGCGGCACGCGTGCGCGCCGTGTCGGGAGCAGCACGGCCTCCGGCCGGACGGCGAGCAGCCGTGACCGCGCTGACGTTGACACCGGTCCGCTCGCCCGGTGACGACGCGTATCGCACTCTGCTGGGTCACACCTGCGTGTGTACCGCATGTCGGCGTGCGCCGTGTCCGGTCGCGGTCCGGCTCACCCGGGTGTGGCGGGAGGTCCGTCGGTGAGGTGCGATCGCTGTCAACAGCCCATGGCTCCGGGGGAGTCGAAGGCGTACGACGTGCCCGGCGCGACTGGCCCCGGCATCACGGTCCACGTCCATGAACGGCCGTGCTCGCTGCCCGCTTCGGCGAGGCCGACGCCGTACCCGCACGCGAGTGAGAAGTCCTGATTCCCCGCTCGTGACCGCATCACCTCGGCCGACTGTTCCGTGTGCGGGAGCGATATTCACGGATCCGGCTTGACCCTCACGTGGCGTGAGGCCGGAAGGTGAGGTGCATGAGCGACTACTACAACGCGTTCGAGATGAGCCCTGTACCCGACCCCGGCCCGGATGCGGTTCCGCCGGAGCTGTTCCGCGGCATTTATGGAATGCCCGCCTTCGTGACGATCCCCACGAGCGATCTGGCGGCGTCGGTGGATTTCTGGACCCGTGGGCTCGGGTTCTTCGAGCTGTTCAGCATTCCCGGCACGCTCGTGCATCTGCGCCGGTGGGCGTTCCAGGACGTACTCCTCGTCACGGCGGAGAGCGTTCCGGAGCAGGCGCCCGCGGTGAGCTTCAGTTTCTCGTGTGTGCTCAGCCAGGTCGATTCCCTGATCGAGGACTGCCGTGCGCTGCGACCGGACTCGGTCGACGGTCCGCGGGACACTCCCTGGAACACCCGCGATGTGGAGGTGATCACCCCCGAGAACGCACGGATCGTCCTCACCGCGGCGAAGCCCTTCGATCCGGACAGCCAGGAGGCACGGAACCTTGAAGCCATCGGCATCACCCCGCCGAGTGCCGGTGGCGGCGACAATGGGGGGCATGCCTGATGACACCGGTGCCGACGACCTGACCGTCGGTCAGGTCTCGGCGCGGCTGGGGGTGACGGTCCGGGCGCTGCACCACTGGGACGAGATCGGTCTGGCGCGGCCGTCGCTGCGTACGGCTGCCGGGTACCGGCTCTACACCGCCGGTGATCTGGAACGCCTGCACCGCATCGTGGCCTACCGCGAGATCGGTCTCGGCCTGGACAGGATCAGGGCCGTCCTGGACGACTCGACCGCGGACGTGCCCGGCGCACTGCGCGCGCAGCGTGCTCAGATCGCCGAACGGATCGAGCGCCTCCAGCGGCTCGGCGCCGGACTGGACCGGATGATCGAGGCCCACGAGCGCGGCCTGCTGCTGACCGTCGAGCAGCAGGCCACGATCTTCGGCCCCGGGTGGAACCCGGACTCGCCCACCCGGGCCCGTCAGCGCTACGGGGACACGACGCAGTGGCGGCAGTACGCCGAACGCTCGGCCTCGCGCGGCCCGGAGGAATGGCAGGCCGTCGCCGATGCCGTCGCCGGCCTCGACCGCGCCCTCGGGGATGCGATGGACGCCGGGGTCGCCCCCGGTGACCCGGAAGCGGATCAACTCGTCGAGCGGCACCGCGAAGTCTTCGCCTCGTACTTTCCCCTCACCCGGCAGATGCAGGTCTGTCTCGGCCGCATGTATGAGGCCGATCCGGGATTCGCCGCCCACTACGACGGCGTTCGCACCGGTCTTGCCGCGTGGTTGCGCCGCATCATCGACGCCAGTGCGCGCGCCCACGGCATCGACCCCGACACCGCGACCTGGGAGTAGAGCGCGGGGTCGGACGCCCACCCCCGCGTGTGGGCGTCCGGCGGTCGTTCTAGGGCTTGTGGTCCGGCACCGGCTCGGGCAGTCCCGCGTACCAGCCCTGGACGGCCAGCCAGAATCCGGCCAGCACTACGGCGACGAGCGCGACGCGACCTGTGTATCCGGCAACGGGCGGCCCGATCATCCATCGCCGGGGCAGCAGCCACGCCGACAGGGCGGCCGCCACTCCGATGAGAACGGTCAGCGGAAGCTCCGCGTACAGCACGCTCCAGTCCGGCCCTGCCTCGAATCCGGCGCGCGCCCGGAGTTCGGCGTCTGCGGCCCATCCCAGCAGCCCGACGAATCCACCGGCCAGGGCCACCCCGGTACCACTCAGTGCTTCAACGCGTTCCCTCATGATCATTGGAGACGTCGGTTGCTTCGTGGGAGTTCCCGAAGAACCGTACGATTCTCCGTCGCGGGGCAGGAAGGCGCCCGGTCCGGTCAACCCCGAGCATTTCCACCGGGCTGAAGCGGGTTGCAGAGGGCCGTGTTCAGGCAGGGCTGCCCCGTCGGGAGCGGTCCTCGTCAGGAGCCGCCCCCGCCGGGAGCCGCCCCGTGCTCAGTGGCGCGACACCGGGGGGACTCCCGCCAGGATCCGGGGTTCCTCCGCCTGGTACAGGCGGCGGGCCCTGGGGGCCGTGTGGCGGGGGAGGACCGTGCCGAGCCAGCCCGCGAGGAAGCCGGCCGGGATGGAGACGAGGCCGGTCGTGGTGTACGGGAACCAGTTGAAGTCGTGGTCGGGGAAGACCGAACTGGGCGAGCCGGAGACCAGGTTGGTGCCGGTGATCAGGACCAGGACGGAGAGCGTGCCGACGACGAGGGTGCTGAGCAGGCCGGTGCGGTTGAAGCGGCGCCAGAACATGCTGTAGACGAGCGCCGGGGACAGGGCGGACGCGCCGACGCAGAACGAGAGCGTGGCCAGGGCCTGGACGTTCCAGTGCCGGGCCATGACGGCGAGCGTGGTGGCGAGCAGGCCGACGACGACCGCGGAGACCTGGGCCGTACGCATCTCGGACAGACCGGCCAGCGGCTTGCGGTCCGGGTCGCGCACGCCGTGCAGGCCGTGGGCGAAGAGGTCGTGCGCGAGGGAGCCGGCGCAGGCGAGGATCATCGCGGCGACGGAGGCGAGGAGCGTCAGGAAGATCGCCGTCGTCATGGTCGTGACGATCAGCGCCCCCGTCCGGCCGCTGCCCGCGACGACTCCGCTGATCTGGAGGATCGCACTGTTCCCGGAGGCGCCGGCCTCGGTGATGCGCTCGTGGCCGACGAGGGCGCCCGCGCCGAGGCCGATCACGACGAGCAGCAGACAGATCGTGGCGACCACCGAGACCGCCCAGGACAGCGAGCGGCGCACGGCCCGGGTGGAACGGGCGCTCGTCATGCGCATGGTGACGTGGGGCAGGCAGGCGGCGCCGAGGACCACGGTGAGTTCGGAGCTGACCATGTCGAGCCCGCTGCCCTCGAACTGGAGCCCCGAGCGCAGATAGGCGGCCCCGGCGCCGCTGCTCTGCCGGGCGGCCCCGAGCAGGGCGCCGCTGTTCCAGCCGAACCGGTTCATGACGAGTACGGCGATGGTGAACGAGGCGACGAGGAGGACCACGGTCTTCACGATCTGGATCAGCGCGGTGCCCTTCACGCCGCCGATCGCCGAGTAGCCGATCATCAGGGTGCCGAGTCCGATGATGGCGCCGGTGCGGAACCCGGAGCTGTCGAAGCCCAGGATGAAGGCCAACAGATCGCCGCTGCTGGCGAGTTGGACGACCATCATGGGGACGAGCGCGGCGAGGGTGACCGCGCAGGAGGTGATGCGGACGGCGCGGCCGGGGGCGCGGCGCACCAGCAGGTCGCCCATGGTGAACCCGCCCGCGTTGCGCAGCGGTTCGGCCAGCAGGAACATCAGCAGGACGAGCGAGAGCGTGATGCTCAGGGCGAGGATCGTGCCGTCGTAGCCGGTGAGGGCGATGATGCCGGTGGTGCCGAGCACGGTGGCCGCGGAGAGGTAGTCGCCGGCCAGGGCGAGGCCGTTGTACAGGGGCGGGAGCGAGCGGGAGCCGGTGTAGAACTCGTCGAGGTCGTCGCGGTCCGGACCGGTCATCACACAGAGCAGCAGCGCCACCGTGGCCACGGCGAGGAAGGCCACCAGGGACATCGACTGCGCGGATTTGTCGAACATGTTCACCGGGCCTCTCCCGCTCTTCGGAGCCGGGCGGCGAGCGGGTCGACCGTGCGGCGGGCGGTCCGCTCGTACAGGACGACGGCGAGGAACGTCACGGGGATCTGGCACAGCCCCAGCGCCAGGCCGATGTTGAGCCCGCCGGGCAGGGACTGGCCCATCAGGTCCTTGGCGAAGCCGGAGAGCAGCAGGAAGACGACGAAGTAGCCGAGTGCGGTCAGGGTCGCGATGCGGCGCAGCGACCGGTACGCGGTGCGCAGCCGACGCAGGTCGCTGTGGCGGCCGGGGGCGGGCAGGGGGGTGCTCGGCCGGTGGTCGGACGCCGTGGGGTCGGAGCTCTGCCAGGGCAGCAGGTAGTCCGGATGGTGCGGGGGCCGGTGCTGCGGGGACGGCTGCGGCAGCCGTCCGGGCCAGGGGGAGTACGGGGACGGGGGCGGGGCGCCGTGCGACATGGGGGGCTGCTCCTTGCAAGGCTCGGGTCCTGGTCTGGACGGCAAGGCAGGAGTGCGGTGGTGCTGTCGGAAACGCGAACATTACTCGCGAGTATGGAAGTTGGGGAGAGGGTGGCCCGAATTACCGGTGGTAATTGCACAGTTCCGCGAGGCGGATGAAACCCGTGGTGCGGATGGGGTCACCGAGGTCCCTTCCCCGTGCACACATCCGCCGGGGTCGTCCCTGGAGGGGACAACCGCGGGGCGGCCGTGGGGGCAGGGGAGGGGGCGACCGCGACGGGGCGGCGCCGCTCCTGAGGGGCGTGGCCGATGGCCGCCGTGGCCGCAGGGGCCGGTGACCGTCGTGACCGCGGCGCTGCAGGGCGGGTGCACCCGGGGGTCCAAGCCCTGAGAAGGGTCTACACCCAGGGGTCGATACCCCTAGGGGGAGCTCCTCACTTCTGGGCAGGGGTCGTTCCTCCCGGCGGAGGACGTGACCGCGGGGGGCCGTTCCTTAGCGTGTTCTTACGTCGAGAGAACGCCTCGAACCCGTCGCGAACGCGGCGGGCCGCAGGGGGAGGGCGGGGGAGATCCCGCCCTCGGGGCGGGGAAAACCGCGCCCCGGGACTGCGCCGCGCACCAGTGCGTCGGCCCCGTCCGGGCCAGCAGGCTTCACACGAGGGACGCACCGGGCACCGGGCAACCGGGTCGCACGGACGCACCGGGACATCTCGCGCGCCGGTCGGCACCCGCCGACCGGCGCACACACCGAACCGACACACAGGGGGCAGAACCGTGACAACGGCTGTGACCATTCCCAGGCACGGGGGTACTGGCAGGAGTACGGCCGTTGCCGCGCGAGCGCGACAGGTCGTCAAGGCGTACGGGGCGGGGGAGACCCGGGTCGTCGCGCTCGACCACGTCGACGTGGACATCGCCCGCGGGCAGTTCACGGCGATCATGGGGCCGTCCGGCTCCGGCAAGTCGACCCTGATGCACTGCCTGGCCGGCCTGGACACCGTCTCGTCCGGGCAGATCTTCCTCGACGAGACCGAGATCACCGGGCTCAAGGACAAGAAGCTCACCCAGCTGCGCCGGGACCGGATCGGGTTCATCTTCCAGGCGTTCAACCTGCTCCCCACGCTCAACGCGCTGGAGAACATCACGCTGCCGATGGACATCGCGGGCCGCAGGCCGGACGAGGGCTGGCTGCGCCAGGTCGTCGAAACCGTCGGCCTCGGCGAACGGCTGCGGCACCGGCCCACCGAGCTCTCCGGCGGCCAGCAGCAGCGCGTCGCGGTCGCCAGGGCGCTCGCCGCCCGGCCGGAGATCATCTTCGGCGACGAGCCCACCGGGAACCTGGACTCGCGGGCCGGCGCCGAGGTACTGGGCTTCCTGCGCAGGTCGGTCGACGAGCTGGGCCAGACCATCGTCATGGTCACCCACGACCCGGTGGCCGCCTCCTACGCGGACCGGGTGCTGTACCTCGCCGACGGGCGCATCGTCGACGAGATGTACAACCCGACGGCCGACCAGGTCCTCGACCGCATGAAGGACTTCGACTCGCGCGGGCGGACGTCATGACCGTCTGGAAGACATCGAGACGCAACTTCCTCGCGCACAAGGGACGCATGGCGCTCTCCGCCGTCGCGGTCCTGCTGTCGGTGGCGTTCGTCTGCGGGACGCTCGTCTTCACCGACACCATGAACACCACGTTCGACAAGCTCTTCGCGGTGACGGCCGCCGATGTCACCGTCAACCCGAAGGACTTCGAGGGCCACGACGAGCGCCCGGCGAACGGCAGGCCCGCCACGGTCCCCGCCTCCGCCGTCGAGCGGGCCGCGTCGGCCACCGGCGCGAAGTCCGCCGAGGGCGCCGTCATCAGCATGTCCGTCACCGTCGTCGACCGGCACAACAAGAACATGGGCTCGTCCACGGGCGCCCCGACGATCGCGGGCAACTGGACCAGGAACGACCTGCGTTCGATGGAGATCACCTCCGGTCGCGCCCCGCGCGGCCCGACCGAGGTGATGGTCGACGCCGACACCGCCGACAAGCACGGCCTGAAGCTCGGCGACGAACTGCGCACCATCACCGCCTCCGGCGACATCGAGGCGCGGATCAGTGGCATCGCCGCCTTCAAGGTCACCAACCCCGGTGCCGCGGTCGTCTACTTCGACACCGCCACCGCGCAGACGAAGCTGCTCGGCAGGTCCGACGTCTTCAGCCTGGTGTCGGTGACCGCCCGGGACGGCGTCAGCGACGAGGAACTGAAGAAGAACGTCGCCGCGGCGCTCGGCGGCACGGCCGGCTATGAGCTCCAGACCCAGAAGGAGTCCGCCGCCGCCAACAAGGACTCGATGGGCTCCTTCCTCGACGTCATGAAGTACGCGATGCTCGGCTTCGCCGGGATCGCCCTCCTCGTCGGCATCTTCCTGATCGTCAACACCTTCTCGATGCTGGTCGCCCAGCGCACCCGCGAGATCGGCCTGATGCGGGCCATCGGCTCCAGCCGCAAGCAGGTCAACCGGTCCGTGCTGATCGAGGCGCTGCTCCTCGGCGTCATCGGCTCCCTCCTCGGCGTCGGCGCCGGGATCGGCCTCGCCGTCGGCCTGATGAAGCTCATGGGCGCCATGGGCATGGAGATGTCCACCGAGGACCTCACGATCGCCTGGACGACCCCGGCGGTCGGCCTCGCGCTCGGCATCCTCGTCACCGTCGTCGCCGCGTACTTCCCCGCCCGCCGGGCCGGGAAGATCTCCCCGATGGCCGCCCTGCGCGAGAGCGGCACCCCGGCGGACGGCCGCGCGGGCCGGGTCCGGGCCGCGATCGGCCTGGTCCTCACGCTCGCCGGTGGCGCCGGGCTCCTCGCCGCGGGACGGGCCGACGAATCGAGCGAGGGCTCGCTCCTCCTCGGCGCGGGCGTCCTCCTCACCCTGATCGGGTTCATCGTGATCGGCCCGCTGCTGGCCGGCCTGGTGGTCCGGGTGCTGAGCGCGGTCATGCTGCGGATGTTCGGCCCCGTCGGCCGGCTCGCCGAACGCAATGCCCTGCGCAACCCGCGCCGCACCGGGGCGACCGGCGCCGCCCTGATGATCGGCCTCGCGCTCGTCGCCTGCCTCTCGGTCGTCGGCTCCTCCATGGTCGCCTCCGCCGGCGAGGAACTCGACAAGTCGGTCGGCGCGGACTTCATCGTCCAGCCGGCCGGTGGCAACGGCGGCCAGATCGTCGAGCAGGCCGCGAAGGCCCTCAAGACCGTGCCGGACATCGAGCACCTCACCGAGTACAAGGTCGTCGAAGCCTCCCTCACCGCCCCCGACGGCACCAAGGGGAACGAGACCCTGACCGCCGTCGACCCCACGTACAAGGACGACGTCCGCCGCGAGACGGTCTCCGGCGAGCTGACCGAGGCGTACGGCAAGGGCGCCATGTCGGTCGGCGAGACGTACGCCACCGAGCACCACGTCCGGGTCGGGGACCGGATCACCGTCGCGTTCACGGGCGGCGGGACGGTGAAGCTGAAGGTCGCCGCGATCACCTCGGACGACGCGAACATCGACAAGGGCGCGATGTACATCAACCTCACGACCGCCGAGCGGTACGTCCCCGCCGACGTCCTGCCGGACAACACGGTCATGTTCGCGAAGGCCGCGGACGGCAAGGAGAAGGAGGCGTACGCCGCCCTCAAGGACGCCCTCGCCGAGTACCCGCAGTACGAGGTGAAGAACCAGGCCGACTTCAAGGAGCAACTGCAGGACCAGATCGGCCAGTTGCTGAACATCGTCTACGGGCTGCTGGGACTCGCGATCATCGTCGCGGTGCTCGGCGTGGTGAACACCCTGGCCCTGTCGGTGGTCGAGCGGACCCGCGAGATCGGCCTGCTGCGCGCCATCGGCCTCTCCCGCCGCCAGCTGCGCCGGATGATCCGCCTGGAATCGGTGGTCATCGCGGTCTTCGGGGCCCTGCTCGGCCTGGGCCTGGGCATGGGCTGGGGCACGGCGGCCCAGAAGCTGCTGGCCCTGGAAGGACTCGGAGTCCTGGACATCCCGTGGCCGACGATCCTCACGGTCTTCGTCGGCTCGGCCTTCGTCGGGCTGTTCGCCGCACTGGTCCCGGCCTTCCGCGCGGGCAGGATGAACGTCCTGAACGCGATCGCCACCGACTGACGGGGGCGACGCCCGGCCGGGCCCGCAGGGGCGGCCGACATAGGATGACGACCGGCCCGGCCCCGGGGTGTTCCTCCAACACCCCGGGGCCGGACCGTTTTCCGGTGCCGCTGTCAGGCGGGCATGACCGCGACGTCGTACTTGGGGATCCACCGGTCGCGGGTGACGAGCGTCATCGATTCGAGCTGGGCCTGTGCGACGAGAAACCGGTCGAAGGGGTCCCGGTGGATCTGGGGGAGACGTCCGGCGCGAACGCCGTGTGCCGCGGTGATGGCCAGCGGGGCGAACTGCATGTCCCGCGCGCGTTCGGCGAGGTCTCCGGAGCCCTCCAGCTTCCCGAGGCTCTGCTTGATCGTGATCCCCCACGGGGTCACGGCACTGACATAGACCTCGGGCTCGGTGCGCAGCAGCTCCGTCGGCGCCGCACGGACAGCGGCAGCCCTTCGTCACCCGGGGTGCCGACCCGGACACGAGGGCCGGGAGCGTTGCACGAAGTTGCCGCGGGCCGTGCAACAAGCTGACACGACGGGGTCCGTTTCCGCGCCGTCCGCGCTGGCATGGTCGTCCTGCCGGGAACCCCCGGCGGGACGCCACAGCCGAAGGGGCAAACGTGTTCAGGTCTTCGCTTTCGCGGCGGCGCGCCGGCGCCGCGCGCACTGCCGCCGTCACCGGTCTCGTCCTCGTCTCGCTCGCGCTCTCCACCGGAGCCGCCGCCGCGGCCGACAGCACCCTTCCCGCCCCGCAGCACCCGACGGCGCACGACGTCCGGGCGTTCTGCGAGCGGGTGGAGGCGGTGACGGACCGGCTCCCGCTGCCCGCCGCGCCCGTAGAGGTGTGCAAGCTGGTCAACGGCTGGGACTAGGGCCGCCCCGATGAGGTTTCAGCTGCTGGGGCCGCTGACCCTCACCGACGGCCCCGAATCCGTCGTGCTCCAGCCGTCGAAGCCGACGATCCTGCTGGCCGCGCTCCTCCTGCACGCCAACACCGTCGTGTCCGCCGACCACCTCCAGCGGGCCGTGTGGGGCGAGGAGCAGCCGGCCACCGCCAAGGCCGCGCTCCAGACCTGTGTGCTGCGGCTGCGCCGGCTCTTCACCAAGCACGGGGTGACCGAGACGTCGATCGAGGCGGTGCCGGGCGGCTACCGGATCACCGCCGAGCCGCACTCCCTGGACCTGCTCGGCTTCCGGGACCAGGTGCGCCGGGCGGTGCTCCTGTCGGACGACCCGGAGGCGGAGCTCTGCGCGCTCAAGGACGCGCTGTCCCTGTGGCAGGGCTCGCTGCTGGCCAACGTGCGCTCCGACGTGCTGCACCGGGACGAGGTGCCGCGCCTCGCCGAGGAACGGCTGCGCAGCGTGGAGCGGGTCTGCGATCTGCTGCTGGGCCTGGGCCGTTACGGAGAGGCCCTCGTCGAACTGTGGACCGCTACGCGCGTATACCCCGGCCACGAGCGGCTCCACGAGCAGCTGATCGAGGCGCTCTACCGGACGGGGCGGCAGACCCAGGCCCTCGCGGAGTACCGGAGGGTCAAGGAGTTCCTGCTGGACGAGCTGGGCGTCGACCCCTCCCCGGCCCTCCAGCAACTGGAGCTCGCGATCCTGCGCGGCGAGGACCCGGGGACGGCCGGGCGGGCCCACCGGCTTCCCGGTGACATGCGGGCGCACGACGCCGCGCAGCCGTCCGTTGCCGCCCAACTGCCCGATTCCGTAAGGCCGTACGGTGCCGATCCGATGCACACCGCCGCCGTGCGGGTCGTCGAGGGCGAGGTGGTCGGGGGCGAGGCGGGCGGGACGGCGGCGGTCGCGGGCCGTGGGCCGGGGGGCCGGGCCCCGTACACGGCTGCCGTGGTCGTACCGGGAACGGCCGCGCAGGCCCTGCCGGAGCCGGTCGCACCCGGCCCCGTACCCGCACCCGGATCCATGCCCGCAGCCGTGCCCGTACCCGTGCCCGCGGTGCCGAACTTCACCGGTCGGGACGCCGAGACCGCCGCCATGGTGGCCCGCCTCACCGCCCCCGACGCACCCGGCGAGGACGGCCTCCACCCGCTCGCCGTCCTGGTGTCCGGCGCACCCGGCATCGGCAAGTCGGCCCTCGCCCACCACGTCGCGCACCTGGCGCGGGACGCCTTCCCGGGCGGGCGGCTGCTCGTCCGGGCGACCCGCCCGGACGGCGAACCCCGGACCGCCGCCGAACTCGCGGCCGAGGTCACGGCGGCCCTGCGCCCCGGACGGGCGGCCGGACGCGCCCTGCTGGTGCTCGACGACGTGGTGGACGCCGACCAGGTGCGCCCGCTGCTGCCCGCCGTCGCCCAGGCGCGGGGAGCGGTGATCGTGACCAGCCGGATGGGGCTCGCCGGACTCGTCGCCACGCACGGCGGCTGGGTGCACCGGCTCTCCGCCTTCACCGAGGACGAGTCGTACGCGCTGCTGCGGTCCGTGCTCGGCGCCGAACGCGTCGAGGGGGAACCGGAGGCCGCGCACCGGCTCACCGCGCTGTGCGGCCACTTCCCGTTCGCACTGCGCATCCTGACGGCCCGACTGCTGACCCGGCCCGCCCTGCGGCTCGGCGACGCCGTCGGCTGGCTGGCCGAGGACCCCCTCGCCAGGCTCGCCCTCACCGACTGCCCGGGGCTCTCCGTGACCGGCCTCCTCGACGGCGCCCTGAACCGGCTCGACCCACGGCTCTCCGAGGCGTTCCGGCACCTCGCGGCGGCCCCCGGCGACACCTTCACCGCCCGGGACGTCCCGGCCGTCACCGAGGCGGTGCTGGAACGGCTGGCCGACGCCGGACTGCTGGAGGACGGCCCGCCGGGCCCGTACCGCATCCACGAACTGCTCCGTGTCTACGTACGAAGAACCGACCAGGAACGCATCCGCCGCACAGAGAAGGTGTGACCCCCATGGCCGAGAGTGCCGAGACTGCCGCCACCGCTGCGACCGGGACGTTCGACGCCCTCGCCGCGACCCGGCCCCGCATCCGCCGGGACGTGCTGTTCACCGAGACGCCCGGCGGCGTGCTCTTCCACAACGCCGACGGCGGATTCCACCTGGCCGGCCGCACCGCCTACCGCTTCGCCTCCCTCGTCGTCCCGCACCTGACCGGCCACCACCGGCTCGACGAACTGTGCGCGGGCTTCGGGCCGGGGCAGCGGGCGATGGCGGCGGAGCTGGTCAGGACGCTGTACGACCGGGAGTTCGCCCGCGACGTGCCCGAGGCCGGGGCCGGGGGCGCGGGCGGCGCGGTCCCGGACGAGGTGGCGGAACGGTTCGCGGCCCAGCTCGCCTACCTCGACCACTACGCCGACGGCGCCCCGGAACGCTTCGCCCGCTTCCGCGCCACCCGCGTCGCCGTGCTCGGCGACGACGGGGTCGCCCGCTGGTGCGCGCTGAGCCTGCTGCGCAACGGGTGCGTGCGGATCGGCACGACCACGCGGTTCGACGAGGTGACGGAGGAGGCGGACCGCGCGGCGGCCCGGGTGGACCCCGTCGGCGCCGGGGCGGGGGCCGGCTGGGAGGACCTGGAGGGCTACGACGTCGTCGTGGTGACCGGCGCCGGTGCCGGGGCGCGCACCCACCGGCTGCTGGCCGCCGGGGTCCCCGAGGGCCGGACCCTGATCCCCGCCTGGCTGTTCGGCGAGCGGCTGCTCGTCGGCCCGCTCTCCACCACCTCCTCCACCGGCTGCTGGTCCTGCGCCGTGCTGCGGCTGGGCGGCAACGTCTCCGCCGGGCGGGCCGCCACGCTCTGGAGCGAGGTGGCGGGCGCCGCACCGGTGTCCGGGGACGAGGTGTCCGGCCCGGTCGCCGCGATGGTCGGCAACCTCCTCGGCTACGAGATCTTCCGCCTCACCACGGGGGCGCTGCCCGCCGAGACGGCCGGCCGGGTCCTCGTCCAGGACCTGGCCTCGCTCGACGTCGTGTCCGAGCCGGTCCAGCCGCACCCCCGCTGCCTGCGCTGCGCCGCCCCGGACCCGCGGGAGACGGCGCCGGAACTGCCGGACGGGCTGGCGCTCCCGGTCACCCCGGCCGTGGACACCGCCCGCGACGCGGAGGCCGTGGTCGAGGAGCTGAACCGGATCGGCGCGGCGCTGGTGCGCCCGTACACCGGGGTCTTCAACCGTTACGACGACGAGGCCCTGACCCAGACCCCGCTGAAGATCAGCCGGGTCGAGGTGGCGCTCGACGCCGGGACGCGACGCCGGATCGCCGCCTTCGACGTGCACCACCTGGCGGGCGCGCGGATGCGGGCGCTGTACGCGGCGGCGACCGCGTACGTGGAGCACGTGGTGCCCCTTCCCGCGTCCTTCGGCGCGGCGGCGGACCGGGTGCTGGGCCCGGACGCGCTGACCACCGGCGGCGGGAGCGGTGTCCTGCCGGACGCCTGGACGGTCGCGACCTCGCTGATCGGCAAGGACCCGGTGCGGGTGCCGGCCGCGGCCGTACGGAGCTTCGGGGAGCACAACCGGGGCCGGGCCCACCTCGCGACGTCGGCGGGTTCGGGCGCGGGCGCGGACGCGCGGGAGGCGGCGGGCGTCGGCCTGATGTCGGCGCTGGCGCACGACGCGCTGCTGCGGGCGGTCCGGGGCACGACGACGGTGCGCCCGGTGGCCGCCGACGACGACCCGGAGCTGGTGTTCCTGCTGAAGTCCGCGGTCAACCTGGACCTCGCCGTCGAGCTGCTGGACCTGGGGGAGGAGGCGCGCACCTCGGCCCGGGTGGTGCTGGCCCGGGAGACCGGGGGCGAGGGGCGCTGGGCGGTCGGCGCCGGGCTGTCGCGGCGGGAGGCGGCCTGCGCCGCGCTGCGGGACCTGCTCGGCCCGGTGCAGCTGACGGCCGAGGACCCGGAGGCGGACGTCGACCGGGGCGACCCGCTGGTGCGCGACCTCGCCGCCGGGAGCATCGCCGTGACCGGTACGGAGATCACGGCGGACGGGGCGGCGACCACGTTCGCCGTGATCCTCGACCGGCTCCGGGACGCCGGACGCGACGCGCTGTACGTGCCCACCACCCCGGCCGATCTCGCCGCGGGCGGCATCAGCACCGCCCGGGTGCTCCTCACGACGGACGGCGAGGGCGGCCCCGATGCCCGCTGAGACCCCGGTCCGCGAGCCCCGCGGAGAGCATCGCGGACAGGCGGCGCCCGGCGCACGGAGGGCGACCGGTACGCCGACGGCTCCCGGCGCACGGGCGGTGACCGGTGCGCAGGCCGCGTCCGCGCCCCCGGCACCGGACGCGCCGTCGGCCACGTCCGCGCGCACTCTCGCGACGCTGCTCCGGGACGCGCTGGCCCACCACGGCACCCCGCCCCCGCTGGACGTCGCCCCGCTCGGCGTGCGCGACGCCTTCGCGCCGGGCGCGGCGGCCGGTGCGGGCGGTGTGGCCAGCGCGGCTGATGTGGCTGGTGCGGCTGACGTGACCGGTGAGACCGGTGCGACCGGCACCGGGACCGCCGTACCCGCCGTGTCCGTCCGGTTCTACGGGCGGCACGTCGTCGTCGGCCCCTTCGCGCCCCCCGCGTCCCCCGGGAGCCCCGCCCGGCCCGTCTGCCCGCACTGTCTGGAACGGCGCTGGCAGGCGGCCCGCTCCGTCGCCCTGCGCGAGGCGCTGGAGCTCGGCTCGGGCACCCGGGCGGCCGGGGAGTCCCCCCACCTCACCCCGTTCGCCGCGCAGGCCCTCGCGGGGGTCGTCGCCGCCCGGCTCGACGGCGCGGGGCCGGACACCGGTGCCCTGCCCGCCGTGCACCTGGTGGATCTGGAGACCCTGCTGGTCCGCCACTACCCGCTGGTCCCCGACCCGGAGTGCCCGCGCTGCGGGGTGCCGGAGCCCGACACCGCCGAGGCGGCCGAAATCGCCCTGCGCCCGGCGCCCAAGCGCCGCCCCGGCGGCTTCCGGGTCCGGGCCATCGAGGAGTACGAGCTGCCCGTCGAGCCGTACGCCAACCCGGTGTGCGGCTCGCTCGGCCCGTCCGTCGTCCAGGACGTCTCCTCCACCTCCACCTCCGCCACCATCGGCTGCTTCTCCATGCGGTCGGGGGAGTACCTGCGCGAGACCTTCTGGGGCGGCCACGCCGACACCTTCGCCGAGAGCATGCGCATCGGCGTCCTGGAGGGGCTGGAGCGGTACGCGGGCATGCGGGCCCGGTCCCGGAAGGCCCGGACCAGGGACTCGCTGAACGCGCTGCGCGCCCGGGGCGCGCAGGCGCTCGACCCGCGGGTGTGCGGGCTGTACTCGGACGCCTTCCACCGCGCCAACCCCCGCGTCACCCCGTTCTCCCCGGACCGGGCGATTCCCTGGGTGCACGGCTGGTCCCTGCGCGACGGGCACGCCGTCCTGGTGCCCGAGGTCCTCACGTACTACCACGCACCCGGCCTGGAGAACCGCTTCGTCCAGGAGAGCTCCAACGGCTGCGCCTCCGGGGGCTGTTTGGAGGAGGCCGTCTACTTCGGGCTGATGGAGCTCGTCGAGCGCGACGCGTTCCTGCTCGCCTGGTACGGACGGGCCGCCCTGCCCGAGATCGACCCGCGCACCAGCCGCCGCCCCGCCACCCGGCAGATGGTCGACCGGCTGGAGATGTACGGCTACGAGGCCCGCTTCTTCGACACCCGGATCTCCTTCCCGATCCCGGTCGTCACGGGGGTCGCCGTGCGCCGGGACGGCGGCCTCGGCCTGATGTGCTTCGGTGCGGGCGCCGGACTCGACCCGGAGGCCGCCCTGGCCGGCGCGCTGTGCGAGATCGCCACCGACGCGGTGAACCTGCGCCGCCGCACCGAGGACGACCTGGCACGGCTGTCCGCCATGGCCGAGGACTTCCACCGCGTCGAGGCGCTGCACGACCACCCGCTGGCGTACGGCATCCCCGAGATGGGCCGCCACGCGAGCTTCCTGCTCGGCGAACCGGGGGCGCCGCGCCCGCCCCTGCGCTCCTTCGCCGAGCTGTACGGGGACGGTTCGGCACTGCCCGTCTCCGACGACCTGCGCGAGGACCTGACCCGGTGCGTGGACGCCGTCACCGCCGCCGGGTTCGACGTGATCGTCGTCGACCAGACCATGCCGGAACAGCGCGGGCTCGGCCTGACCACGGTCGGCGTCATCGTGCCCGGACTGCTGCCGATCGACTTCGGCTGGACCCGGCAGCGCGCCCTCGGCATGGACCGGCTGCGCACCGCCCTGCGCGAGGCCGGACTGCGCGCACACGACCTCACCGACGCCGACCTCAACCCCGCCCCGCACCCCTTCCCGTGACCGACGCCGACCTCAGCCCCCGCCCCGCACCCCTTCCCGTGACCGAGGAGCCCGCCATGGGGTACGCCCATGAATACGCCGCCGCGATCCTCCAGCGCGGCCGGGTCCCGATGGACCCCGCCGACTTCGTGCCGAACTGGCAGGACGGCCCGCGCAAGGCCAAGTTCTACCCCGGCGTCGACAGCCTCCCGCTGCCCGACTGCGCCTACCCGGCCGACGCCTCGCTCGACCGGGGCCTGGACCAACAGGCGGGCGGACGGGCGGAGTTCGACCTCGCGCTGCTGGCCGGGATGCTCCGCGACTCCTACGGGCTGACCGGCCGCCGCCTGGGCGTCCAGGCCAACACCGACCTCAGCGCCCTGCCGCACTACCCGCTCGCCAACTGGTCCCGGGGCTCCGCGTCCGGCGGCGGCCTCTACCCGGTCGGCGTCTACTGGGTGTCCGGCCCCAGCGGCCCCGTGCCGCCGGGCGTGCACTACTACTCCACCCGGCACCACGCCATGCAGCGGCTGCTGACCGGCGACGTGTCGGGCGACGTGCGCGAGGCGCTCGGCGACGGGGCGCCGGGCCCGGACACCGACCAGTACCTGGTGCTCGGCATCAAGTACTGGCAGAACGCCTTCAAGTACAACAACTTCTCCTTCCACGCCGTGTCCATGGACCTCGGGGCCTGCGTGCAGACCTGGCGGATGTGGGCCGGTGCCCGCGGGCTGGCCGTCGAACCCGCGCTCTGGTTCGACGAGGAGCGGCTCGGCCGGCTCCTCGGCGTGGACACCCGGGAGGAGGGCATCTTCGCCGTCGTCCCGCTGAAGTGGGCCGGGGCCGCCCCCCGCCCCGCGCCCGCCGCTCCGGTCTCCGTGCACCACCGGGACCGCGAACGCTCGCGCACCGTCCTCGCCTTCGACGCGCTGCGCCGGATGCAGGCCGTCACCGCCGCCGGGGCCACCGACCGCCCCGACCCGGCGGCACTCGCCCCGGCCGCCGCGCACCCCGCCGACCGGACCCGCGCCGAGGTGGCACTCCCGCCCGCCCCGCCGCTCGACACCGACGTGCGCACCGCACTGCGCGCCCGCCGCAGCAGCTTCGGCCGCTTCGACGCCCAACACCCGATCAGCGCCGGACAGTTGGCGGCCTGCCTGGCCGCCTCCGCGGCCGGTGCGCGGCTCGGCGGGGACACCGGGGGGCAGCGGCTGGCCAAGCTCTACGCGTTCGTCGGCCACGTCGAGGGGATCGAGCCCGGCGCGTACGAGTACGACCCCGACGCGCACACCCTGCGCCTGGTGAAGTCGGGCAGGCCGGGCGAGTTCCTGCAGAAGAACTACTTCCTGTCGAACTACAACCTGGAACAGGCGGCGGCGGTCCTGGTGCCCACCGTCCGCACCGATGCCGTCCTCGACGCCGTCGGGGACCGCGGCTACCGCCTGGTCAACGCCACCGTCGGGGCGATCGCCCAGACCGCCTACACCACCGCCTCCGCCGTCGGCACCGGCTGCGGCGTGGCGCTCGGCTTCGACAACATCTCGTACATCGAGGAACTCTCGCTCGCCGGGACGGGCGAGGCGCCGCTGCTGATCATGATGATCGGCAACGAGCGGCCCGCCCCGGCCGACTTCCGGTACGAGATCGCCTGAGAGCCCGCCGGACGGCCTCCGGCCGGGCAGCCCCGGCCCGAGGCCCGCCCGACCGGCCCCGAGCGCCGCCACTTCGGCCCGACGACCCGCGACCGGAACGAGAAGGGGAGACCCCGCATGACGCCGGACCACCCACCCACCGCCACCACCACCCGCTCCCGCTTCATGCTGCGGGTCGCCGGGCTGCCGGTCGAGAGCGTCCGGGCACTGCGCTGCCCGGACAGCCGCCGCTGGGCCGACGAGGTGCTGCACGCCACCGAGCGGTCGCGGGCCGACGGTGAACGGCTCGGCGACCTGATCCACGGCCTCGTCGGCGGCACCGAGGACGAGGCGCTGCGCCGCACGCTCCTGGGGCTGCGCCGGGACGTCTTCAACAACAGGCTGCCGTCGCCCGCCTCCGCCGACCGGTCCCTCGCCCTGGTGCGCGGGCTCGACGAGGAGGCCGGCGCGGCGCTCGCGGACTGGCTGACCGGCCGGCGCCGCCTGGCGGAGCACCGGGCGGCCGGTGCGGCCCTGCTCGCCGACGAGACCCGGCGCGCCCGCGCCGCGCTGCGCGCCCTGGCGGGCGAGGAACGGCTGCGCAAGGGGCTGCTGCTGGCGTCCCCGGTGCTGGACGCCCAACTCGACGCGTACGCGGGCGACACGGCCGACACGCCCCCGGACAAGAAGCGGCGCAAGATCGAACGCTCGCTGCTCTCGTACCTCTACCGCACGGCGTGCAAGACCAGCCCGTTCTCCACGTTCACCGGGGTCGTCCCCGGCACCTTCGCCGAAAGCGCCGGGGGCGCCGAGGGCGACGGGGAAGGCGGGCTCGGGGTCCGGGTCGAGGACGACTGGGCGGGGCTGCTGCGGCTCAACGTCGCCGCCGTCGGCCGCCTCGCGGAGGCGGTGATCGCGGACCCGGTCCGCCGCGCCGACCTGCCGGTCGCCCCGGCCTCCGGCTGGAACCGCGACGACGACCGGGTCCGCTACGTGCGCCGCTGGGTCACCCAGGGCGACGAGGACACCGCCGTCACCTTCGACGCCGTGAAGGACCGGCTGTTCTTCCTGCGCCGCAGCGGCACCCTGGAACGCCTCCTCGGCCTGTTCGAGGAGCGCGGCACCCTGCGCCACGGGGAACTGGCCGCCTGGCTCGCCGCGGACCAGGACGCCGACGAGGAGGAGTGCGCCCACTACCTGCGGGCCCTCCTCGACCTCGGCATGGTCCAGGTCCCCTGCCTGCGGACCGAGGTCCACGACACCGACCCGCTGCGCGCCTTCCAGACCTCGCTGCGCGGCCTGGACCGGCCCTGGGCGGACCGGCTGGCCGGCCGGCTCGACGCCCCGGCGTCCTGCGTCGAACGGTTCGCCACCGCGACCCCGGCCGAACGCCGGTCGCTGATGGACGAGTTGCGCACCGCACTGCGCACCGTCCAGGAGGAGGAACTCGGCACGGACCGGGCCCGGATACCGCAGACCCTGCTGTACGAGGACGTGGCGGCCGGGCGGCGCACCGAACTGTCCGCCCCGGCCTGGGAGCGGCTGGCGGCCGGGCCGCTCGGCGCGGTGGAACGCGTACTGCCCGCCTTCGACCTGACGCTCCCGCAGCGCGTCACGTTCAAGGGGTTCTTCCTCGCCCGGTACGGGCAGGGCGGGCGCTGCGACGACCTGCTGAAGCTGGTCCACGACTTCCACGAGGACTTCTTCGACCAGTACATGTCGTTCACCGCCAAGCGCACCGCGTTCGACGCGGACGGCAACTACGTACCGGAGGAGAACTGGCTCTCCCTGCCCCAGCTCAAGGCCCTCGACACGGCCCGGCAGACCTTCGTGGACCGGATGCGGGCCCTGTGGGCCGACTGGGAGAAGGCGGGCGGGAACCGGACGGGCGGGGGCGGCGACGAGATCCGGATCGACGCCGAGGTCCTCGACGAGGTCGCCGGTGAACTGACCTCGCTGGAGGCACAGTTCACCCCGCTCGCGCACCATGTGCAGATCGTGGACCGGCCCGCCGACCCGCTGCTCGTCCTCAACCGCTCCTACGGCGGGGTCTCCTTCCCGTTCAGCAGGTTCACGCACCTCTTCGACGGTCTCGACGGACAGCTCCTCGACGACACCGCCCGGCTCGTGCCCGAGGGCGCCGTCCTCGCCGAGGTCACCGGCGGGCCCGTCACCAGCAACCTCAACCTGCACGGCCGGCTCACCGAGTACGAGATCGTCTGCCCCGGCGAACGCGGCACCCTGCCCGCCGACCACCGCATCCACCTGGACGACCTCCACCTCGTCCACGACCGGGACGCCGACCGGCTCGTCCTGCGCTCCACCCGGCTGGGCAAGGAGGTGGTGCCCGTCTACCTGGGCTACCTCGTCCCGCTCGCCCTGCCCGAACTGCCCCGCACCCTGCTGCTGCTCTCGCCGACCTCCATGTCCCCGCTCAATGTGTGGGGCGGGGTGCCCGAGGGCGCGGCGGAGGGCGGGGTCACCCACAGACCGCGGGTGCGGCACGGCAGCGTGGTCCTCGCCCGGCGCAGCTGGAGCGCGCCCGCCGCCGTGCTGCCGCTGCGCGGACCCGGCACCGGGGACGACGAATGGTTCCTGGGCTGGCACGCCTTCCGCCGCGCCCACGGCCTGCCGGACCGGGTCTTCGCCACCGTCGCCGACAGCGGGGCGCGCGGGGCGACCGGGGCCAAGCCGGGCTACGTCGACTTCGACAGCCCGCTCTCCCTGGCCGCGTTCGAGGCACTGATCAGGACCGCCGGGGCCCGGGTCGTGTTCCGGGAGATGCTGCCCGACGAGGACGCGCTGCACGCTGTCTCCGGCCGGGGCCACCACGTCGCCGAACTCGCGGTGGAGACCGTCCCCGCCCGAAGGAGAGAGCAGTCATGACCGCAGCCCCCCTCGCCCCGGAAGCCGGGCGGACCAGCCGGGCGGGAGCCTGGCAGGCCACCCACGTCTTCTACGCCGCCAACCCCCGGCCGATGCTCACCCACTGCATCCGCCCCCTGGTCGCGGAACTGGAGGCGGACGGCCTGCTCGCGGGCTACTTCTTCATCAACTACTGGCTCGAAGGCCCCCATGTGCGGCTGCGGATCAAACCGTCCGCCCCCGAGGCGGAGGCGGAGGTCCGACGCCGCACCGAGGCGGCCCTCGACACGTTCCTGGCCGAACGGCCCGCGCTGTACGAGGTCGACTCCGGGTTCCTCAACGACTTCTACAACACCCTGTTCGACATCGAGTTCCCCGGCGCCGAACGCAGCCACTACACGGACGACCAGGGCCGGATGAGGCTGCGCCCCAACAACTCGCGCAGCGCGGAACCGTACGAACCGGAGTACGGCAAGTACGGCGGCCCGGCCGGGATCGAGCTCGCCGAATGGCACTTCCGGCACTCCAGCGACCTCGTCATCGACGCTTTCCGGACGAAGAACCTCCATCTGCGGACCGTGCTGCTCGGCACCTCCGCCCAGCTGATGATGGTGATGGCCGCGGCCTTCCTGCCGGACCGGGAGGAGCTCGCGGACTACCTCGACAGCTACTACGAGTTCTGGCACCGGGCCTTCCCCGGCACCGGCTTCATCGGCAGCGACGAGTACGACCGCAACTACGCCTCGATGGCCTCCGGCCTGGCCGCCCGCTTCGCCCGGATCAGGGCCGCCGTGGCGGGCGAGGAGGGTGCGGCCCGGCTGCCCGGCTTCCTCGCCGGCTGGGCCGAGCACTGCGTCGAACTGCGCGAACGGGCCGTCGAACTGACCCTGAAGGGCGAGCTGACGTTCCGCTCCTGGGACGGCGAGCGCGACGAGACGGTCACCGACCCGGCGGCCTCCCTGCCGCTGCTGCTCTCCCCGTACATGCACATGACCAACAACCGGCTGCACGTGACGATCAGGGACGAGGCGTACCTCTCGCACGTGCTCGGCCGGGCCCTGCGGGAGTCGGAGTGAGCGCCGGTGCCGGTGCCGCCGACGCGCTCGCCGAGTACCGGCCCGCGCTGCGGCCCCGCGTCCTGCTCAGCGAGGCGCTGCTGCACGGCGCCGCGACGGTGCACCTGATCAAGGACACCGACAGCGGCAGCTCCTTCAAGGTCGGCCCCAAGGAACACTTCCTCATCGCCCGGATGGACGGGGAGCGCAGCCTGCGGGAGATCGGCGAGGAGTACGCGCGGGAGTACGGGCGCAGGCTGGACGGCGCCCGCTGGCAGCAGATCCTGCGCATGCTCGGTACCCGCGGCCTGCTGGCCGGGGCCCCGGCGGCGGCACCCCCCGCGGCACCGGAGCCCGCGCCCGCCGCGCCGCCCGGCCGCGGGCTGCTGCGCGGCAGCATCCGGCTGGTCGCCGACGCGGACGCCACCACCGCCCGGCTGCACCGGGCGGTCGGCTTCCTGCTGGTTCCCGGCCTGCTGGTGCCGCTGCTGGCCCTGGTGGTCGCGATGGAGACGACCGTCGTCCTGAGCACCGGCGAACTCCTCGTGGCCGCCCGGGATTCGTTCGCCAATCCGGTGCTGCTGGTCGGCATCGCCACCCTGCTCTGGTTCAGCACCGCCCTGCACGAACTCGCCCACGGAGTCGTCGCCCGGCACCACGGCGGCACGGTGGCCGAAATCGGTCTGCGCTGGCGGCTGCCCGTGATCATCATGTACTGCACCGTCGACAACTACCTCTACCTGGGCTCCCGTCGGCAGCGCGTCGACACGGCGCTGGCGGGAGCAGTGATGAACCTGCTGTTCCTGCTCCCGTTCTGCGCCCTGTGGCTGTTCGCCCCGCTGGACGAGGCCACGCACGACGCGCTCGGCGCCCTGCTGCTCCTGGGCAGCGTGCAGGCGTTCGCCATGCTGATCCCCCTCCCGCCGCTGGACGGCTACCGGATCGTGAGCCAGCTGTGCGGGGCCACCGACCTGGCCGCCTCGACCGGCGCGTACCTGCGCCTGGCCGTCCGCCGCGACCCGGCCGCCGCCGCGTACCCGCGCCGCGCCCGCACCGTCTACCTCGCCTACGGCCTGGGCTCGGTGCTGGTGCTCGTACTGATCATCGGCGCCGTCGTGGCCGCTGCCCGCCATCTGCTGACCGTGTGACCCCCGACCGCAAGGAGAAGCCATGCCCCCCACCGCCCCGTCCACGTCCCCGGAGAACGGGACCGGCCCGGACGGCGGACCCCCGCCGACCGCCGTCGTCCTGGCGGACGTCCACAAGCGGTACGGCGACACGCACGCCGTGAACGGGGTGTCCCTCACCGTGCCGCGCGGCGAGTTCTTCGGACTGCTCGGCCCCAACGGGGCGGGCAAGACCACCCTCGTCGAGATCATGGAGGGGCAGCGCAGGGCCGACTCCGGCACCGTGACCGTCCTCGGCGCCAGTCCCTGGCCGCGCAACCCGGAGCTGCTGCCCCGGCTCGGCGTGCAGACCCAGACCTCGGCGTTCTTCGTCCGCCTCACCGCCCGCGAGCACCTGCGCACCATGGCCGCCCTCTACCGGACGGACCGGGCTGCGGCCGAACGCGCGCTGGAGTCCGTCGGCCTCACGGAGCAGGGCGACACCCGGGTGGACGACCTCTCCGGCGGTCAGCGCCAGCGGCTCGCCATCGCCTCCGCGCTCGTCCACGAACCCGAACTGATCTTCCTGGACGAACCGACCGCGGCCCTCGACCCGCAGGCCCGCCGGGCCCTGTGGCAGGTGCTGCGCGACCTCAAGAGCGAGGGCCGCACCATCGTCTACACCACCCACCACCTCGACGAGGCCGAGGCGCTCTGCGACCGCGTCGCCATCATGGTCGACGGCTCCGTCGCCGCCCTCGACAGCCCCGCCCGCCTGATCGCCGCGGCCGGCCCCACCACCCGGCTGGTGGTCCCCGCGGGCCACTTGACCCTCGCCCGCGCCCAGCAGATCGAGGGCGTGGACCGCGTCACCGAGGAACCGGACGCGCTCGTCCTGGAGACCCTCGAATCGGGCCGGGTGCTGGCCGCCCTCGACGCCCTGGGCGGACTCCGGGGCGTGCAGACGCGCACCGCCAGCCTCGAAGACGTGTACCTGACGCTCACCGGCACCCCGCAGCCGTAACGGCCCCGACCCCCCCCGCACCACCAGCGATACGGAGACCCCCGATGAGCGCATACGCGGCGCTGAGCCAGGCCGGATACCGGGCCTACACGCGCGACAAGACCACCCTCTTCTTCACCTTCGCCTTC
The DNA here is from genome assembly GCF_053596315.1 of Streptomyces sp. NPDC001732. Taxonomy (NCBI): domain Bacteria; kingdom Bacillati; phylum Actinomycetota; class Actinomycetes; order Kitasatosporales; family Streptomycetaceae; genus Streptomyces; species Streptomyces sp. NPDC001732. The sequence goes on along the minus strand of NZ_JBSFFY010000017.1, from coordinate 116,107 downwards.
CCGCTCATCTTCCTGGTGGTCTTCGGACTGATCTTCCACGGGCAGACCGTCGAGGAGAGCGGCAAGCCGTACATCAACTACATCGCCCCCGGCGTCCTGTCGTGGGGCGTCGGCAACGCGGCCGTGTTCGGGGTCGGGTTCGTCCTCATGCAGTGGCGGCGCGACGACATCCTGCGCCTCATCCGGATGACCCCGACACCCGTCTCCGCCGTCCTCGCCTCCCGCTACGTCCTGGCCCTGGGCATCGGCGCCGTGCAGGCCGCGCTCTTCGTCGCCGTGGCCCTGCTGCCCTCGTTCGGCCTGGAACTGGACGGCCGCTGGCCGCTCGCCCTGCCCGTGCTGGTCATCGGCATCACCGCGTTCCTCGCGCTGGGCGTCATCGTCGGCAGCTACGCGAAGACCCCCGAGGCCGTCGCCGCCGTCGCCAACTGCCTGATGATCCCCATGGCGTTCCTGTCCGGTTCGTTCTTCCCGCTGGACGCCATGCCGGGCTGGATGCAGAACCTCTCCCGCGTCCTGCCGCTGCGCTACCTCAACGACGGGATATCCGGCGCCCTGACCGGCGACGGCACCGCCGGGGACATCGGCCTGTCCTGCGCGGTGCTCGCCGGTTTCGCCCTCGTCCTGATCGCGATCGCGCTCAAGACCTTCCGCTGGAGCGACAAGTCATGACGACCGCCACCGCCGCCCCGCCCGTGCGCGGCGAGAGCCCGCTGGAGGACGCCCGCACCGTCCTCCAGCAGGCACTGACCGCCCGCCACGCGCACTCGGCGGACCCGTCCGCCCTGCCCGCCCCGCTCGTCGTCCCGCTGGGCGCGGCCGACACCCTCGGCTTCGGCCGCCCCGATCCGTACGCCGCCGACCGCCCCGCCGCCAACGTCCAGCTCACCTCCCGCGCCGCGCTGATCGGCCCCTGGGGCGGCACCCCGGACGCCGCGGCCTGCGGACAGTGCCTGGCCATGCGCTGGCAGCGGTTGCGCAGCCGCTCGGAGCGCGAGGCCCTGGAACGGGGCGGCACCCCGCACGGCGCCACCCACTGGCCGGTCCTCACGGACTACGCGGTCGACGCCGTCTGGGCCACCTACCGCGCCGCGCTGGGCGGGGGCCACGACGCCCCCGAGGCGACCCCCGCCGACCGCGCCCTGCCCCGGGTCACCCGGATCGACCTGGTGACCCTCGCCACCGCGACGTTCCCGCTGCTGCCCGAACCCCTGTGCCCCGCCTGCGTCCAGGAGGTCCCCGACACCGCCGACGCGGCCCGCATGGTCCTGCGCCCCGCCCCCAAACCCGACCCGGACGGCTACCGGCTGCGCCCGCTGTCCTCCTACCCCCTGCCGACCGCGGCCCTCGCCAACCCGGTCTGCGGGGCGCTGGGTTCGGACGTCTGGATCAACCCCACGTCCACCACCACGGCACCGGTCGCCGGCACCCACTTCGTCCGCGGCTACGCCGGACTCAACGACGTCACCTGGAGCGGCCAGGCCAACGGCTACGACACCAGCCGCGTCCTCGCCCACCTGGAGGGCCTGGAACGGTACGCGGGCACCACCCGCAGACGCGGCACCTCGCCCGTCGTGGGCAGCTACCACGAACTGGCCGACCACGCCGTGGACCCCGCCGCGTGCGGGCTCTACGCCCCCGAGACCTACGCGAGCGACCCGATGGTCTCCCCGTTCGACCCGGACCGGCCCATCCCCTGGGTGTGGGGCCACTCCCTGCGCGACGACCGACCGATCCTGGTGCCCGCCCGGCTCGCCCACTACAGCGCCGGGGTCGAGGCCGACAACTTCGTCTTCGAATGCTCCAACGGCTGCGCCACCGGCGGCAGTCTGGAGGAGGCGATCCTCTACGGGCTGCTGGAGATCGTCGAGCGGGACGCCTTCCTCCTGGCCTGGTACGGCCGCGCCCCCCTCACCGCGATCGACCTCGGCGCCTGCTGCTCCCCGGCCGTCCGCACGATGATCGACCGGGCCGCGCTGCACGGCTACGACGTCCACGCCTTCGACACCCGGATGGACCTGACCGTCCCCGTCGTCACGGCCCTCGCGGTGCGCGGGGACGGCGGACACGGGACGCTGTCGTTCGCCGCCGCGGCCGGGTTCGACCCGGAGGACACCGTCGAGTCCGCCCTGTCCGAAGTCCTCACCTACATCCCGCACCTGCCCTACCAGGTCGCCGAACGCCACGCCGAACTCGTCGCGATGGAACGGGACTTCACCCTCGTGCGGCAGCTGAAGGACCACGCCCAGCTGCACGGCCTGCCCGCGATGGCCGAGCACGCGAAGGAGTACCTGAACCCCGTCGCCGTCCGCTCCCCGGCCGACACCTTCGCCGACTGGGAACCGCTGCGCCCCCGCACCGGGGACCTGCGGGACGACCTGAACCTGCTGGTCGGCCGGATCGCCGCCGCCGGGCACGACGTCATCGCGGTCGACCAGACCACCCCCGAGCAGCGCCGGATGGGCCTGCACACCGTCGCCGCCCTCGCCCCCGGCCTGCTGCCGCTGGACTTCGGCTGGACCCGGCAGCGGGCCCTGCTGATGCCCCGGCTGCGCACCGCCCTGCGCACCTCGGGACGGAGGGCGGACGACCTCCCGGAGTCCGCGGTCAAGCGCGTCCCGCACCCCTTCCCGTGAGGGCCGCCGCGGCCCCCGCGCCCCTTCCCGGGACGCCCGCGGGCCCCCTCCGCGCCGTCGGCGCGAAGAGGGCCCGCGTACCCGCGTGTGCGACCGGATCAGGCGCAGCAGGAGGTGGTGCTGGTGGTGCTGGAGCAGGTCGACGTCGAGGAGCAGGACGTCGAACCGGCGAGCACGACCTCCGCCGCGTCCGAGTAGTCCGAGATCTCGAAGGTCTCCGACTCCAGCTCCAGGATCTCGTCGGCGAGGGTGGCGAGCTCGGTCTTCGGGGCCATGGTGTTCTCCCTTGGCTCACGGGGATCGGCCGGCCGCTCCGGCGCTGTTCCCCTGCGGTGCTGCCATTGCAGCGGGGGCCGCTGTCAGATCGGCCGCGCTTTCGCTGTCAGATCGCTGGCACCCCGTGACAGCGGAACGCCGAACTTCTGAAACCGGCCCGGCGCAGGCTCATGACAGGACCCAGACCGCCCCAGCGGAACGAGGTGAGATGGCATGAACACAAAGGAGAATTCCGCTCCACCCGAACCCCCGCCACCGGTACCGTCCCCGCCCGTTTCGCGAACGGTCCTGCGCCCCGCGATCGAGCTGTACCTCGACGTGCACGCCCACCCGGAGCTCTCCGGGGCGGAGGCACGCACCGCCGGCCTGTTCGCCGCCCGGCTGGAGGCGAGCGGCTGCGCGGTCACCCGGAAGGTCGGCGGCGGCCACGGAGTCGTGGGCGTCCTGCGCAACGGACCCGGCCCGACCGTGCTGCTGCGCACCGAACTCGACGCACTGCCGGTCACCGAACGCACCGGCCTCGCCTACGCGAGCACCGTGCCCGGCGCGATGCACGCCTGCGGCCACGACCTCCATCTCGCCGCGGTCGCCGGGGCGGTGGACGAGCTCTCCCGCACGCGCACGGAGTGGAGCGGCACCGTCCTGGTCGTGGGCCAGCCCGCCGAGGAGACCCTGAACGGGGCGCGGGAGATGCTGGCGGACGGGCTGTACGAGCGGTTCGGCACCCCGGACGCGGCCCTCGCCCAGCACACCTCGCCCGCCCCCGCCGGCACCCTCGCGCACGCCGCGGACTTCCGTACCCCCTTGATGGCGGCCGGTGCGGCGGTGGACGTCACCCTGTACGGGCGGGGCGGCCACGCGGGCACCCCGCATCTCGCCGTCGACCCGGTGCTGGCGGCGGCGGCCACCGTCCTGCGGCTCCAGTCCGTCGTCTCGCGGGAGACCGCCCCGGCCGAACAGGCGGTGCTGGGCGTCGGGATGCTGCGGGCCGGGGAGCGCGGCAACGTGATCCCGGAGACGGCCGAACTGTCCCTGTGCATGCGGGCGTCGTCCGAGCAGGCGCTCGACCGGATGACGGCCGCGGTGCGACGGATCGTGGCGGCCGAGAGCGCGGCGTCCGGCTGCCCGCGGGAACCGGACCTCGCCGTCACCGCGCGCTCGCCCGCCCTGCGCACCGACGCCGCCGCCACCGCGGCGGTACGCCGGGCGCACGAGGCGCTGTTCGGCCCGGAACGGGTGACGGACTGCGGCCTCCTCACGGCCACCGAGGACTTCTCGTGGTTCGGCGCCGCGTCCGGCGTCCCTGCCGACGCTCCGTTCGGCTCCCCGACCGAAGCCCCGGCCGTGGCCACGGTGTACTGGCTGCTCGGCACGACCGGGGTACGGCAGTGGCGCGCCGCCCGCGCGGGCGGACCGCCCGTACCGCCCAACCACGCGCCGGAGTTCGCCCCGGACGTGCGCACCGCGCTGCCGACCGGGATCGCGGCGATGGCCTCGGCCGCCCGGCAGGTGCTGGACCGCGTGCGGGACGACGGGCCGAACCCGGAGAGGAACGCGCCATGAACCGTTTCGACCGGGAGACCGTCCACGGCCCGGGGGCGGGGTGCCCCGCGGGCCATGTCGACGTGGTCACCGTCCGCCGGGACAGCACCGCACCGACCGGCGAGACCACCGTCGTACGCCTGTTGAGCCTGCTCCCCGCCCACTGGGCCTGCACCCCGAGTTCCGTGGGCTCCGACCGGATCGCCCTCCGCATCGACCTGACCCGCAGCGTGGACCGGCCGACGGTCCACCGCGCCGTCTCCGGCGCCCTCGCCGACCGGGCGCTGGAGGGCTGGACGGAGGAACGATGAGGACGGGGACGGGGACGGGGCGGGGGAGGCGTCCGGGCCCGCCGCGGCCCGTCCCGCGGTCAGATCCAGCCGCGTTCCCGGGCCAGCAGGGCCGCCTGGGCCCGGCTCGCCGCGCCGAGCTTCTGCATCAGGTCGGCGACGTACCGCCGGTAGGTCCGTACCGACAGGCCCAGCTCCCGGGCACCCGCCTCGTCCTTGCCCACGGTGCACATGGACACCAGCACCCGGCGTTCCGTGTCCGACAGGCACGTGTCGCCCGTCCCGGCGTCCTCGGCGTCCGTCTTCGACAGGTCCTCCGCCTGGTCCCAGATCTTCTCGAAGAGGGCGATGATGTTGGAGACCAGCCCGCTGCGGTGGGCGAGCAGCGCGCCGCGCGAGGTGTCGTGCGGGTCCAGCGGGACCAGCGCGGCCTTGCGGTCGTACACCAGCAGCCGCTCCGCGGTGTGCGCCGTCACCCGGATCGAGGCCCCGTGCTCGACCAGCTCACGCAGATATGCGGCGGTTGCCGCATCCTGCAACGCGGCACGGGCGACGACGTTCCGGATGCGCACACCGCGTGCCAGGCACCGCAGGTCCAGCGGGCGCGAACGGGCGATGTTCTCCGGCGACAGCTTCGTGTACGGCTCCACGGAGAGGATCTCGTCCCGGGCGAAGAAGGCGAGATCGTCGATCCGGTTCCGGATCCGCTCGAGCCCCTCCAGCTGCTCGATGCCCGGCGGAGAGGGGCGTCGCGCCCCCTGCTCCGCGCGTAGACCGTCGATGACGTGCCGGGAACAGGTGACGCGCTGGAGCTCCTGGTGCAGGGCGTGCAGCCGCAGATCGGTCAGCCGGGTCAGGGCGACTTCCGGATCGGTCGGGAAAATGCGCTGGTCGGGGCCCTCCGGATGGATCAGCCCCAGCTCCTGGAGACGGTCGACGCACGCACGGGCGGCCTCCGGGCCGGTGTGCAGCAGGAGATGCAGGTCGTCGGTGGCGGTACCGGGGTTGCGCAGGAAATGCCGGTAGAGCTCTTCCTCGGTCTCCGAGACCCCGAACACGGACATCTCGTTGTCGCCCACACGCGCCCCCGCTGACTGATCCGTGCATGGCCGTACACCTCCGGGGATCGCCCGCGGGTGCTGGTCGACGGCTGCTCTGCTCACTGGCTGTGGAATCTTCGGCCAAAGCGTAGACGCTGGGGCCGCTTCTGTGAGGATCCCGGAGGCAACTGTGTGGGAGGTGGAGACGAACGGTGTGTGGCCCACGACGAGCGGGCCCGGACGCGCGGCGGACGGTATCCGGAGGACAATTCCGGACAGCATTCCGGAGGGCATCCGGAGGGCATCCGGAGGGGACCCGAAGGGCATTCCGGACGGCGGTCCGGCGGCGTCCGGAGGGCATCGCGCACGGGGCCGCCCCCCGCCGCCGACGCCCCGTCGCCCGCCGGATCCGGGCCGACCGCCCTCCGGGTCCCGGCCGATTGCGCACGCGGCTGTCACACCGGCGTCGTACGCTGGGTTCCCCCGGCCCGTGAGACGTGTCGGGCCCTTCGCGTTGCCCCTCCACGCGGCCCTGGCAGCAGCCGGCTGCCGGGACCCGCCCTCGTTACCCGGACGGAAGCCCTTCATGAGTCTGCACGGCCTGCTGGATGTCGTCGTACGTGACCCGGCACTCTCCGAAGCGGTGAAGGCCGCCGACGACGGCCACCGGATGCACGTGGACCTCGTCGGCCCGCCCGCCGCCCGGCCCTTCGCCGTCGCCGCCCTGGCCCGCGAGACCGGGCGGACCGTGCTCGCCGTCACCGCGACCGGCCGGGAGGCCGAGGACCTGGCCGCCGCGCTGCGCACCCTGCTGCCGCCGGACACGGTCGCGGAGTTCCCGTCCTGGGAGACCCTGCCGCACGAACGGCTCTCGCCCCGCTCGGACACCGTGGGCCGCCGCCTCGCCGTGCTGCGACGCCTGGCGCACCCCAGGGAGGACGACCCGGAGACGGGGCCGGTCTCCGTCGTCGTCGCCCCCGTCCGCTCCGTGCTCCAGCCGCAGGTCGAGGGGCTCGGCGACCTGGAGCCCGTGTCGTTGCGCATCGGGCAGGCCGCCGACCTCGGCAGGACGGTCGAGGCGCTCTCGGCCGCGGCGTACGCCAGGGTCGAACTGGTCGAGAAGCGCGGCGAGTTCGCCGTGCGCGGCGGCATCCTGGACGTCTTCCCGCCGACCGAGGAACACCCCCTGCGGGTGGAGTTCTGGGGCGACGACGTCGAGGAGATCCGCTACTTCAAGATCGCCGACCAGCGGTCGCTGGAGATCGCCGAACACGGGCTGTGGGCCCCGCCCTGCCGCGAGCTGCTGCTCACCGACGAGGTGCGCGAGCGGGCCGCCGCCCTGGCCGAGCGCCACCCCGAGCTGGGCGAACTGCTCGGCAAGATCGCCGAGGGGATCGCGGTGGAGGGCATGGAGTCCCTCGCCCCGGTCCTGGTCGACGACATGGAACTGCTGCTCGACGTGTTGCCGAAGGGCTCGATGGCGCTGGTCTGCGACCCGGAGCGGGTCCGCACCCGGGCGGCCGACCTGGTCGCCACCAGCCAGGAGTTCCTCCAGGCGTCCTGGGCGGCGACCGCGGGCGGCGGCGAGGCGCCCATCGACGTCGGCGCGGCGAGCCTGTGGGGCATCGCGGACGTCCGGGACCGGGCCCGCGAGCTGGGGATGATGTGGTGGTCGGTCTCCCCGTTCGCCGCCGACGCCGCGGACGAGGAGGACGACACGCTCACGCTCGGCATGCACGCCCCGGAGGCGTACCGCGGCGACACCGCCCGCGCGTTCGCCGACACCAAGGGCTGGATCGCCGACGGCTGGCGCACGGTGTACGTCACCGAGGGCCACGGCCTCGCCTCCCGCACCGTCGAGGTGCTGGGCGGCGAGGGCGTCGCCGCCCGCCTCGACCCGGACCTGGCGGAGGTCTCCCCGTCCGTCGTCCACGTCTCCTGCGGCGCGATCGACCACGGCTTCGTCGACCCGGGGCTCCGGCTCGCCGTCCTGACCGAGACGGACCTCACCGGGCAGCGCACCGCCACCAAGGACCTGGGCCGGATGCCGGCCCGCCGCCGCAAGACGATCGACCCGCTGACGCTGGAGACCGGCGACTACATCGTCCACGAACAGCACGGGGTGGGCCGCTACATCGAGATGGTGCAGCGCACCGTGCAGGGCGCCACCCGCGAGTACCTCCTCGTCGAGTACGCCCCCGCCAAGCGCGGCCAGCCCGGCGACCGCCTGTACATCCCGACCGACCAGCTGGAGCAGGTCACCAAGTACGTCGGCGGCGAGGCGCCCACCCTGCACCGGCTCGGCGGCGCCGACTGGACGAAGACCAAGGCGCGCGCCAAGAAGGCCGTCAAGGAGATCGCCGCCGACCTGATCAAGCTGTACTCGGCCCGGATGGCGGCTCCCGGCCACACCTTCGGCCCCGACACCCCCTGGCAGCGCGAACTGGAGGACGCCTTCCCGTACGCGGAGACGCCCGACCAGCTCTCCACCATCGCCGAGGTCAAGGAGGACATGGAGAAGTCCGTCCCGATGGACCGGCTGATCTGCGGCGACGTCGGCTACGGCAAGACGGAGATCGCGGTGCGGGCGGCGTTCAAGGCGGTCCAGGACGGCAAGCAGGTCGCCGTCCTCGTGCCCACCACCCTCCTGGTCCAGCAGCACTACGGCACGTTCACCGAGCGCTACTCCCAATTCCCGGTCAACGTAAGGGCGCTGAGCCGCTTCCAGTCCGAGACCGAGTCCAAGGCCACCCTCGAAGGGCTCCGCGAGGGCTCCGTCGACCTGGTCATCGGCACCCACCGCCTCTTCTCCTCCGAGACGAGGTTCAAGGACCTCGGCCTGGTCATCGTCGACGAGGAACAGCGCTTCGGCGTCGAGCACAAGGAGCAGCTGAAGAAGCTCCGCGCCAACGTGGACGTCCTCACCATGTCCGCGACGCCCATCCCCCGTACGCTCGAAATGGCCGTGACGGGCATCCGCGAGATGTCGACGATCACCACGCCGCCCGAGGAGCGCCACCCGGTCCTCACCTTCGTCGGCCCGTACGAGGAGAAGCAGATCGGCGCGGCCATCCGCCGCGAACTGCTCCGCGAGGGCCAGGCGTTCTACATCCACAACCGCGTCGAGTCGATCGATCGCGCCGCCGCCCGGCTGCGCGAGATCGTCCCGGAGGCCCGTATCGCGACGGCCCACGGCCAGATGTCCGAACAGGCCCTGGAACAGGTGGTGGTGGACTTCTGGGAGAAGAAGTTCGACGTCCTGGTCTCCACGACGATCGTCGAGTCCGGCATCGACATCTCCAACGCCAACACCCTGATCGTGGAGCGCGGCGACAACTTCGGCCTCTCCCAGCTCCACCAGCTGCGCGGCCGGGTGGGCCGGGGCCGCGAGCGCGGCTACGCGTACTTCCTCTACCCCCCGGAGAAGCCGCTCACCGAGACCGCCCACGAACGCCTGGCCACGATCGCCCAGCACACCGAGATGGGCGCGGGCATGTACGTGGCGATGAAGGACCTGGAGATCCGCGGCGCCGGAAACCTCCTGGGCGGCGAACAGTCCGGACACATCGCGGGCGTCGGCTTCGACCTGTACGTCCGCATGGTGGGCGAGGCGGTCGCCGACTACCGGGCCTCCCTCGAAGGCGGCGTCGAGGAGGAACCGCCGCTGGAGGTCAAGATCGAGCTCCCGGTCGACGCCCACGTCCCCCACGACTACGCCCCGGGCGAGCGGCTGCGCCTCCAGGCGTACCGCGCCATCGCCTCCGCCAACACGGAGGACGACATCAGGGCCGTCCGCGAGGAACTCACCGACCGCTACGGCAAGCTCCCCGAACCCGTCGAGAACCTCCTCCTGGTCGCGGGCCTGCGCATGCTGGCCCGCGCCTGCGGCGTCGGCGAAATCGTCCTCCAGGGCCCGAACATCCGGTTCGCCCCGGTCGAGCTGCGCGAATCGCAGGAACTGCGCCTCAAGCGCCTCCACCCCAAGACGGTCATCAAGCCGGCCACCCACCAGATCCTCGTCCCCCGCCCCACCACCGGCCGAATCGGCGGCAAACCGGTGGTGGGCCGCGAACTGCTGGCGTGGACGGGGGAGTTCCTGACGACGATCCTGGGGTCCTGACCCCGGAACGCCCCGTTCCCCCGGCCCCACCGCACATGTGGCGGGGCCGGGGGAACGGACCACCGGCCGTCCGGGCCCGCTGTCACGGACCTCCGGCCCTGCCGGTTCCTCACGTGGCTGCGTCACCTCGGAGGAGGAGCCCCTCATGCGCGCCAGGCGGCCAGCAGATCCGCGGGAGCGAGAGCCAGATCCGGGTGCACGCCGTCATCGACCCCTGCCGGGCACACAGCCAGCAGAGGGGCCGCCGACGCGCCCGGTACGGCGGATCGGGCCTCGGCGAGGCGGGAGAGGTCGCGGTCGCTGAAACGCTTGGTCTCATGCCACTTGACCGAGCCGAGGAGGAGCATGCGCTTCCCCGAGGCGGCGGGCACGACGATGTCGTACTCCTGGCTGTTGTCACGGTTCCACCAGCTTCCCACCCGCCCGGCGTCCTCCAACCCCGGCAGCTCCGGGCCGAGTCGGTACACCGCCTCCTGGACGAGCGGTTCGACGGCGCGGCCCCGCCAGCTCGGCCAGCCCCGGTCGAAGGCGGTACGGGCGATGTCCGCTCGGCCACGGGCGATGTGGGCCTGCTGTTCCTCGACGAAGCGGAACCAGAAGCGCAGGTACGGGTCGTCGATGCGGTAGCGCCGCAGTTTGCTGTTCGCGGGCGCGCCCACCGGCACGTCGACGCTGACCACTCCCTTGTCGGTGAGCACCTTTATGGCCCTGGTGACCGCTGTGTGCGCGGTGCTTCCTTCCTCGGGAAGCCTTCCGACGACTTGAGTGAAGGTGCTGACTCCGATGTCGGCACCCCCCATCGCGGACAGGACGCGCCGCGCCTGCTGTGCGTCGGGGAATTCGGCGTCGAGGGAGCGTTGTCCCATCACGGCCAGGTCGCTGTTCTCGTCACCGAGTTGTTCGTGCACGAACGCCCGCGTGCTGCGCGCGCGTGCGCGGTCCAGCACGAGGCGCGGGTAACCCCCGGTGATGAGCGCGGTGTCGAAAGCGGCCGGCGGGTCCCCTTCGCTGCCCAGGGCCTCGGCGCATTCGGCGGGGTCGAAGGGGGCGACAGTGAGGTTCCGGGCCCGCCCGTGGAGAGGCCTGTCGTGCTCGGTCAGCCGCTCCATCATTCCGACGTCGGAGCCGATCAGCACAAAGAGAACGGGGGTGTTCTCCAACTGGCGGTCCCAGGCGTTCTGGAGCTGCCCCTCCAGGGTCGGATCCGCCGCGGCGGCCCAGGGAAACTCGTCGATGACGACGACGGAGGGGGTGCTGCGGCATGCGACGGCGATCCTGCCCAGCGCGTCCCGCCAGTCGCCGGGGGCAGCGGAGAAGAGGGAGTCGGCATCGGCGAGTGGGGTCGTCGAGGTACGCAGCTCGGCTGTGAGGGTCTGGAGCTGGGTGGCCGGCGGTGCGTTCTTCACTGCGGAGAAGTAGAGGTAGGGCAGCCCCGACTGCTCGACGAAGTGTGTGAAGAGCCGGGACTTTCCCACCTGCCGACGGCCGCGTACGGCGAGCAGTTGTCCCGTTCCGGACTCCCGGATGCGCAGTGTGCGGCGTTCCAGATCGGCGAGCGTGCGTTGACGGCCGTAGAAGCCCATGGTCTGCCTTCCGGACCTCGATGAAGCATGCGTGGGCTAATCGTACATCGATGTAACATACGTGGATGTACGTTATGTAGTCCTCGTGGGCGGGGCTTCTGTGGGAGTTCGCGGCAAAGTGGGCGGAGCCCCCAACTCGCCCGCCCTCGATGCACACGGCGTACGCCGCCAGCCGGAAACTCATCCCGTACCCCCCGCTTCTTCGGTCCCGCTGATGTGTTCAGGAACTTTCCGGCGCGAACAACAGCTCCGCGAGGGAGCGGAAGACCGCCTCGGGGTCCTGTGTGCCCACCGCCCCCTCCAGGTTGCCGCTGAGCAGCAGCGTGGCGAAGCCGTGGGCCAGTGACCAGGCGGCCACGCCCGCCAGCCGGGCGTCGTCGCCGTGTCCGGTGGAGGGGAGTTCGGTGACGCCCGCGCGCAGCTCGGCCGAGGCCCGGTCCTTCGCCGTGAGCAGTTCGGGGTCGTCGGTGCGGTAGAGGTCCGGCCGGAACATCACGTGGAAGTGCGCCGGGTGTTCGGCGGCGAACCGTACGTACCGCACGCCCCGCTCCTTCAGGTCCGGGGCGTCGGCCAGCTCGTCGGCGAAGAGGACGTAGCCCTCGGTGGCGATGGCGGTGAGCAGGCCCGTGCGGTCCTTGAAGTGATGGGCGGGGGCCGCGTGGGAGACGCCGGCCCGGCGTGCCAGGTCGCGCAGGCTCAGCGCGCCCGGTCCCTCGGTGCGGATGACGTCGAGTGCGGCGGCGAGGACGGCTCGTCGCAGGTCGCCGTGGTGGTAGGCGCGCTCGCTGGTCATGTGCAGCAGATTACGCGGAATCTTGTCGTTGACAAGTTCCGGGAGGGGCGACACTCTGAGCATCTAGTCAGCGACAAGATGAGTGGCGTCGTGGAGGGCGGAGACATGTCCGAGGAACTGGGCCGGGTGCGACAGATGTGGCACCTGCTGGAACCCCTGCACGCCGTGCTGTATTACGCGCCGGAGGCCGTAGAGGAAGTCGCCGCGCTCGGGCATCGCACCGACGAGCGGTGGCCGGGCTACTTCGCCTGGCGCGCCGCCCCGCTCGGGGAGGCCGACGCGGGGCGGGTGGCCGAGACGTTCTACAGCTTCAGCCCGGCGATGGTCGGCGAGTACGTGCCCGCCATCTGGTCCGTCGCCTCTCCCGGCGCGGTGCTCGCGGCCCGGACGCGGGCGGTCGACCGCACGTACCGGAAGCTGCTGGGGGACGCGGTCGCAGGCCCGGAGCCGGGCGAGGCCGCCGCGCTCGTGCGGCGCGTCGCGGAGGCGGCCGACACCGCCGGTCGGCCGCTCGCCGCGGCCAACGCCGCCCTGCCCCCGCCGGACGAACCGCACCTCGCGCTCTGGTGGGCGGCGACGGTCCTGCGCGAGCACCGTGGCGACGGCCATCTCGCGGCGCTCGTCGGGGCGGAGCTCGACCCGGTCGAGTCGCTGGTCTCCTTCGCCGCCGTCGGTGCGGCGCGCCCGGAGGTGTTCGCGAGCCGGGGGTGGAACGACACGGAGTGGCGGGCCGCCCGGCAGCGGCTGGTGGACCGCGGGCTCCTGGGCGAGGACGGCATGGCGACCGGAGCGGGGCGGGCGTTGCGCGCCGAGGTCGAGCGGCGCACGGACGAGGTGGCCGCGGCCCCGTGGCGGGCGCTCGGCGAGGGGGAGCGGGAACGGCTCGTCGAACTGCTGGGGCCGCTCTGGGTGGCGGCGATCGGTTCCGGACTGCTGCCTTCCGAGACAACTCTGGGCATCGGGAGGGTATGAGCGGCCGGAAGGCCGGACGGTGTGATTCCGGCCGCATCCTGCGCGTGGCGTGCTCATGAAATGTTCGCGGGCGGGGAAGGCATTCGTACGATTTCAGGATTCTGCTTTCTCCCCGTCAGGACGGCTTCACGTGATAGCTCCCCGCATGTACCGAGTGACCCTGCCCGCCCTCGGCGTGGCAGCGGCGCTGGCTCTGGCCGGCTGTAGTTTCGAATCGTCCTCCTCCGAGGAGGAGGGCCGGGTCGTCGGCGGGTTCGGGGCCAGTCCGCTGAACAACCCCGACGGCACGAAGCCGGGGCTCGCGCCGCTCACGTCCGAGGCGGACCGGGCGGCCGGCCGGAAGATCATCGAGAAGGTGGCGACGAAGGGGCGGGGGCCGAAGACCGGGTACGCGCGGGAGGAGTTCGGCTACGCGTGGAAGGACTCGATCGACGGGGTGCCGCTCGCCAGGAACGGCTGCGACACCCGCAACGACCTCCTCGCCAGGGACGGCGAAGACGTGAAGCTCCGCTCCGGTTCGGACTGCGTGGTCGTGTCGATGACCCTCAAGGACCCGTACACCGGCTCGACCATCGACTGGAGCAAGCAGCGGCCCACCAGGATCCAGATCGACCACGTCATGCCGCTCTCGTACGACTGGCAGATGGGGGCCTCGCGCTGGGACCGGGACAAGCGGCAGCGGATCGCCAACGACCCGCTCAACCTCCTCCCGGTGGACGGCCCGGCCAACAGCGCCAAGCGGGACTCGGGCCCGGCGTCCTGGCTGCCGCCGTACAAGCCGATCCGCTGTTCCTACGCGGTGCGGTTCGCGCAGGTCTCGCTGAAGTACGAACTGCCCGTCACCGCCGCCGACAAGAAGACGATGCTGGAGCAGTGCGGCGGCTGAGCCGGATGGATCGGGTGCGCAAGGGGAGTTGAGGGGCGGGGCCGGGCGGAGTGTTCGCCCGGCCCCGGGCGGTACTGCAGGGTGCGGGCGGCGCCGCCGTCGATGCGGAGGGACTCGCCGTTCCACCGCCGGCCCCTCGGACGCGTCGTCTCGGGAGCGGGCGGCCCCGGTGCCGGGCGTGGGTGACGGATGCGCGGAACCCGCCCCAAGTGGGGCGGGTTCCGTCGGTGCGGTCCTGGGAGGGGCCGGGCGGGATCAGGGCTTCGGCTGCTGCGCCGTGAACGGCTTGTCGAACTCCGAGAACTCGACCGTCACGGGGGCGGTGGCGTGCCCCGCGGCGTCGGGACCGGGTCCGGCGCGCAGCTTCAGGAGGTAGGGGCGGCCGTCGGCGGCGATGCTCGCCGACCACTTCCGGCCGCCAGCCCCACCGGTGACGGCCAGGGCGGACGTGCCGGAGGCGGGCGTCGTCGCCTTCCCCTTGCGGGCCGTTCCGCTCGTCGGGGCGAGGAGGCCGAGGAACGTCTCCCGGTCGCAGTAGCGCTCGGCCGTCCTCGCCTGCCGGTCGCCGGCGGCGGGCTTCACCCAGCGGCCGGTGAGCTTCTCGATCTCGGCGTCCTCGCGCGGGCCCTGCCGGGTGGAGGCCGCCCGCAGCATCGCGGCGTCGGAACGGGTGCGGACCGTGCCGCCCGTCCGTACCAGTTCCAGGGTGCCCGCCGCGCCCATGGAGAGCGTGACCGTGCACGTGCCCCTGATGTCCGTGGCGACGTACGCCTCGACCGGGCCGTCGGACGTCGTCGTCCGCACCGTCATGCGTACCGCCTTGGCGGCCCGGGTCGCCGCGAGGGACTTGTTGACGACCTCGGGGCCGGTCAGTCGCGCGTAGGGGGCGGCGGAGTCGGGGGCCTCGTCCGGAAGCATGCCGCAGGCCGTCGCGAGGGCGAGGGCGGTCGCGGCGCTCAGGGCGGCCGCCGAGACGCGGGCGGGAAGGCGCATGGTGGATCGGCTCCGGTCGGGACGGGAGGGGCGGGATCCCGGCGGGAAGGGCCGGAGTCCCGGGGAGGGGCGGGGCCCCGGCGGGAGGGTCAGAGCTTCAGGTCCCACTGGGAGGCGTCGTACGTGAAGCCGGGGTTGACCTCGACCGTCAGGTCCTTGGCGTCCGCGGGGGCGTCGAAGGCGAACTGGACGGTGACCTTCTTGCCCGGCAGGACCGTGCCGCTGAAGCCCGCGCCGACCTTGTTGTCGAAGATCTGCTCGGCGTCCACGCCCTCCTTGCCCCCGCGGGCCGTCACGTTGACGAGCGCGGAGTCGAACTTCTCCTTGCCGGCGTTCTCGATGACGACGGCGATCCGATAGGCCTTGTTGCCCTTGGTGTGACCGGCGGCGTACTCGTCCGGGGTGTACGAGGTGGCGTCGCCGACCGTGACCGTCAGGTCGTCGTCGTACACGGCCGAGTCCCCGGCCTCCAGCGCCTTGCCGGTGTCCTTCTTCTCGTCCTTCCCGGCCGCGTCGCCGCCCTTGGCGGAGTCCCCGCCGGGCTTCGGCTTCGCGGAGGCCGTGGTTTCCGAGAGCGCCTTGTCGATGTCGTTCACCGCGTCGTCCACGGCCTTGAACGTGATCACCGCGCCCACCACCGCGAGGATCAGCGAGACCAGCCCGAGGGCGGCGCCGAAGGTGGTCACCCCCTTGTTGGTGGCCTCGCCGCGCTTGACCCGGCCCCGGCCCGCCAGGCCCAGGACCAGGGCGATGAGGCCGAGCACGCCCGCCAGCCAGAACAGCAGCGGGATCAACCCCGACACGGCGCCGATGACGCCGAGGACGAGAGCGGCGATGCCCAGTCCGTTACGGGCCGGGCGCACGCCCGGCGCCTGGCCGGGGCCGTACGGCTGCTGGGGCTGCGGGGACTGCGGCGACTGCGTGAACTGGGACATGGCTGTGCCCTCCGGCAAAAGCAGATGAGTGGTGAGCGGATCTGTGCATCGCCCTTGTGCAGCGACAGGTCAATAACAGCAGAGCTTGTGAACCGAGTCAACACTATTCACGGTGGATGGGTTGATGCACGCTGTGAATCGGTTCCTCGTGAACGGGGTCGGTATGCTCGCCGACAACCGACGAACCGGTGCCGGGACCAGTGCCGGTACCGGACGATCGCCAGGACCGGGACGATCGCCAGGACCAGGGAGACAGCCAGTGCCGGAGAACGCGACAGAGGTGACCGCGGCGGGGATCGCACGGCTCGCCGGGGTGGGGCGCGCCGCAGTCAGCAACTGGCGCCGCCGCCACGCCGACTTCCCCAAGCCCGTCGGCGGCACCGAGACGAGCCCGTCCTTCGCGCTGTCCGAAGTCGAACAATGGCTCCGTGACCAGGGGAAACTCGCCGAGGTGCCGCTCCGTGAACGGGTCTGGCAGCAGCTCGCCGGGCACCCCGAGGGCCCCCTCCCCGCGCTCGTCCACGCGGGCTGCGCCCTGCTCCTCCTGCGGACCAGCCCGGCCGCCTGGCGGGAGATCGCCGCCGTGTCGGACGAGCCGATGGCCGGTGTGCTGTCCCTCGCCCTCGACGACCTCCTCACCAACCGTTTCGGACCGGCCGGGGAAGCGGGGCGGGCCGTTCACACCCCCGGTCGCGCCGAACTCCTCCCGTCCGTCCCGCTGCTCCGGGGCGTCGCGGAGCTCGCCGCCGAAGGCGGAGCCCCGAAGACCTTCGAGTTCCTGCTCGGCCGTCAGCTGGACGCCAACCCGCGCCAGTACACACTCACCCCGCCCGGCCTCGCCGAGTTGATGGCCGCCCTGGTGGAGACGGGCGAACGGCCCGCCCGTACCGCCCTCGACCCCGCCGCGGGCACCGGCGCCCTGCTGCGCGCCGTCACCGGTCCGACCGCCCTGTACGCCCAGGAGAGCGATCCCGACCTCGCCGCGCTCACCGCGCTGCGGCTGGCCCTGCACGCCGACACCGGCTGCACGGTCACGGCACGCACCGGCGACACCCTGCGTGCCGACGCCTTCCCGCGGCTCGCCGCCGACGCCGTGCTCTGCCACCCCCCGTTCAACGAACGGAACTGGGGCCACGACGAACTCGCCTACGACCCGCGCTGGGAGTACGGCTTCCCGGCCCGCACCGAGTCCGAACTCGCCTGGGTCCAGCACGCCCTGGCCCATCTGCGCGAGGGCGGCACCGCCGTACTGCTGATGCCCCCGGCCGCCGCCTCCCGCCGCTCCGGCCGCCGCATCCGCGCCGATCTGCTGCGCCGCGGAGCCCTGCGCGCCGTCATCGCCCTCCCGGCGGGCGCCGCACCCCCGTACGGCATCCCGCTCCACCTCTGGGTGCTCCGCAAGCCCGGGAACGGCCCGCACCCCTCGCCCGAACTGCTGCTCGTCGACACCGCCGAGCCCGCCGAACCGGCCTCGGCGGGCCAGGCCTCCACCGCCCCGTCCGGCGGTCGCGACCGGATCGACTGGCAGGCGGTGCACAGCACCGTCCTCGACGCCTGGCGATCGTTCGACGGCGCAGGCGCGGATGCCGCCACGGGTACGGGCACGGGCGCAGGTGCCGCCACAGGTACGGGCGCGGGTACGGGCAGGGGGGCCGGGGCCGGCCGTCCCGTCCCGGTCATCGAACTCCTCGACGACGACGTGGACCTGGCCCCCGCCCGCCACCTGCCGCCCCCGGCCGCCGCGGGCGGTCCCGCCGAACTGGTCGGCGTACGGCAACGGCTGACCGAGACGCTCGGCCTCACCGCCGCCCTCACCCCGCCGGCCGTGACCCCCTCCGCCCCGGCCCACTGGCCGCTCACCACCGTCGGTGAACTCGCCCGCGCGGGCGCCCTCCAGCTCCGCGCCGGAGGCTCCGGCACCAGCGGCTCCGGCGCCGGTCCGGTGCCCGTCCTCACGGAGCACGACGTGCTCGGTTCCACCGCCCCTTCGGGAAGCCTGCCCACCGACGGCCCCCCGGAGGAGCCGGTCCTCGTCGAGGCGGGCGACGTCGTCGTCCCCGTGCTCGGCGGCGGTTCCGTCGCCCGCGTCGTCGACGAGGCGACCGCGGGCGCCGCGCTGGGCCGCAACCTCCAGCTGCTGCGCCCCGACCCGGCCGCGCTCGATCCGTGGTTCCTCGCCGGTTTCCTGCGCGGCACCGCCAACAACCGCCAGGCCAGCAGCTACGCCTCCACCGCGACCAGGCTGGACGCCCGCCGCCTCCAACTGCCCCGGCTGCCGCTGGCGGAACAGCGGCGCTACGGGGACCGTTTCCGGGCCCTGGCCGGGTTCGAGGACGCGCTCCGGCTGGCCGGACGGCTCGGCGGACAACTGGTCCAGGGGATGTACGACGGGCTGACGGACGGCACGGTCCGCCCGGAGTGATTTGAAGCACAACGGTTCCGTACAACCCGGGGCGGACCGTCGTTGTCGCCCTTTACGCTCGGATCTGCGCACGCGAGTGTGTGCGCGGATCTTCAACGACCAGGTCTCCAGGAGCAGCCATGTACGCCCCGGGTCATCCGCCGACGCCGCCGCGCCGGGTTCCCAGCAGGGCCTGGATCGTCTCGATGCGCGTGCTGTTCACCGTGCTCCCGGTGGGCTCGCTCGGGCTGCTGCTGTGGAGCCCGCTGCTCCGCCTCGCGATCGTGCGCCGCCGGGCCCTCGACTGGTGGCTGACCGGGGCCGGTTTCGTGTTCGTGTGCGTGCTCCTGCCGATCCTCGGCAGGGAGGGCAGCGACGAGCCCACCACCGCCGACGGCATCCTCATCGTGCTGCTCCTGCTGGTGACGGCGGCCGCGATCGCGTACTACTTCGTCGGGGACGTCCGGCACCACGACCGGCTGACGAAGCAGCACCCCACGGGCGGGTACGCGGCGCCGGGGTACGCGTACGCGACCACGGTGCCGGCGGGGACGCCGGGCCCGGCCCTCGCTCCGCCCCCCGCGCAGTCGCCGCCACCGCTCGCGGCGCAGCAGCAGCCGCCGACGCCGTCGTACGGGCCGATGCGGCCGACCGGGCAGGACCCGCGGATTCAGCAGACTCCCGTGGCCCAGCAGCCCCTGCCGGTTCAGCAGACTCCGCCGAACCAGCAGACCCCACCGACCCGGCAGACCTCGCCGGACCGGCCCGACCGGTCGGCTGCCGCACCGTCACAGCCGCAGCCGCATTCCCACCCGCACCCCCAGCCGCAGCGCATCGACCAGGTCCGTGCCGAGCTGGACGAGCTGAGCGACTACCTCCGCAAGGAGGAGGGCCGGTGAGCGGACGCCTCATCGGCGGGCGGTACCAACTGGCGACCATCCTCGGCCAGGGCGGCATGGGCCAGGTCTGGACGGCCTACGACCAACGTCTGGACCGCCGCGTCGCGGTGAAGCTGCTCCGCCCCGACCGGGTCACCGGGCCCGTCGCCGACGAGGCCGCGGAAGAACTGCGCCGCCGCTTCGTCCGCGAGTGCCGGGTCACCGCCCAGGTCGACCACCCGGGCCTGGTCACCGTCCACGACGCGGGCAGCGACGGCGAGGACCTGTTCCTCGTCATGCAGTACGTCGAGGGCGCGGACCTCGCCGACCACCTCGCCGAGCACGACCCGTACCCCTGGCAGTGGTCCGTCTCGGTCGCCGCCCAGCTCTGCGCCGTCCTGGGCGCCGTGCACGCGGTGCCGATCGTCCACCGCGACCTCAAGCCCCGCAATGTGATGGTGCGTCCGGACGGCACCGTCACCGTCCTCGACCTCGGCGTCGCCTCGGTCCTGGACACCGACACCACCCGTCTCACCCACACCGGTTCGCCGATCGGCTCCCCGGCCTACATGGCCCCCGAGCAGGCGATGGGCGGCGCCGTCGGCCCGTACACCGACCTGTACGCCCTCGGCGTGCTCCTCCACGAACTCCTCAGCGGCGACGTGCCGTTCGCGGGCTCCACCGCCCTCGGCGTGCTGCACCGCCACCTCTACGAGCCGCCCGTCCCGGTCCGCCGGATCAGGCCGGACATTCCCGAGCCCCTGGAAACGCTGGTGCTGCGACTGCTGGCCAAGGACCCGCAGCACCGCCCGTCCGGCGCCCAGGAGGTGTACGAGCACCTCGCCCCGATGCTCCCCTCCTGGAACACCGGCCTCCCCACCGGGCCGCTCGACCCGACCCGGCCCTTCCTGCGCCCGCACGCCCCGTGGCCCGACCGTGCCGCCGCCCCGCCCCCGCCATCGGCCCCACCCGCCCCGGCGGCCGGCCGACCCGACGTGGCCGCCGCCGTCGACGACGTCAAGAAGCTGCTCGGCGAGGGCCGCATCACCCAGGCCGTGGACATCCTCGGCTCGATCCTCCCGGTCGCGGCCGACCAGCACGGCGAGGACTCCGCCGTGGTCCGCATCCTGCGCAAGCAGTACGCGGCCACGCTGATGGACGACGGCCAGTACCGCCGCGCCCTGCCCGAGCTGCGCCGCCTCGCCGACGACCGCGCGGCCGAGGCGGGCCCGGCCGACCCGCAGACGCTCCAGTTCCGCCACGACGCCGCCCAGTGCCTGGAACAGCTCGGCGAACCGGCCGCCGCACTCGCGGAGTACCGCGCGGTCCTGCCGTACTACGAGAACCAGTACGTCACGGGCGGCGACCCGGCCCGCGCCTTCGAGATCCGCAACCGCATCGGTCATCTGCTGCTCGCGGTCGGCGACCACACGACGGCGCGCTCCCAGCTCCAGGCGCTGCTGTACGACACCGAGCGGGTCTACGGCCCCCACCACCCCCTGCCGATGGAGATCCGCCGCCGGCTGGAGCGCCAGGTGGAGGTCGGGGGCGGCTGACCCACGGGGACGGTCGGCTCAGGGGCGGACACGGACCGGCCCGCGGCCGGTCTCCTTCCGCCGCCGTCGGTACGCGAGCCCCGCCGCGGTGGCCACGAGCGCGGCGAGCGAACCCGCCCCCGCCGCCAGGCCGGCCCGCAGGCCGGGGGGCCGGAACGTGCAGGTGACGGTGGTGTCGTCGACGGGCACCGGGGTGGCGACCAGGCCCAGGTAGCTGTCGGCGGGCCGGCCCCGGCAGCTCCAGCCCGCGATCCGGGGCGCGGCGAGCACCACCGTTCCCGAGGCACCGGCCGGGAGTTCGGCCCGGACGCCGTCCGCGGTGACGTGCACGGCGCTCGCGCCGGTGCGCCGCAGGTCCGCGACCGCGGCGGCCAGCCGGGGCCGATCCAGGCAGCCGATCGCCCCGTGCGGCACGGTCCCCGCGCGTGCGGAGGCCAGCGTCACCCGCACCGCCCCGTCCCCGCCCACCACGCCCAGGCGCTGCACGGGGGCGCGCTTGGCCGGCAGCCTCCCCTTGAACCAGACCTCCCCGCCGTCGCCGAGCCGCGCCGTCTCGGACCGCGCCGTCTCGGACCGCGCCGTCTCGGATCGCGCCGTCTCGGACCGTGCCGAGCCGAGCCGTGCCGAGCCGAACAGGCCGGGCGCCCACAGGTACGCCTCCGTGGCCGCCGGACATGTGGCGGTCAGCGTGTACGTACCGTGCCCCACCTGGTACTCGTCCGCGCCCCGGTGGCCGCCCGTACCCCGGTCGTCCACGCCCCGGCCTTCCGCCCCGCCGCGCCCCGCCGCGCGCAGCGCCGTCCCCGGCACCGTGTAGACCCGCGAGCCGAGCAGCTTCTCCTGGTTCCGGAACGGGGAGCGCCCGTACGGCGCCGGCGTACCCGGCGGGCGCACCGTCACCAGCGGCGGCACCGGGGCACGGCTCACCGTCACCGGCCGGTCGTCCGGCGCGTTCCACGCCTGGTACGGGTCGCGCGGCCGGTGCACCCGCACGCCGACCGAGAAGATCGCGTCCGTGACCGGGTTGTCGAGGCTCTGCACGGCCCGGCCGTTGGACGTCCAGCCCGCGCCGAGCGCCCGCATGGTGCGGGTCAGCACTGCGGGCGTGTGGCTGCTGTAGTACGCCCCGCCCTGCCCGCCCAGCAGCAGCGGGTCGTTGGTGGTGGTCTGCTCCCGGCCCGGGTCCGTGCGGGTGCGCGGCCAGTCGTCGGCGCCCGCGACCACGTCCGCCTGCGCCTGCTGCCGCCCGCCCCAGGGCGCGTAGTGGTCCAGCCGGTTCAGCCGCGCCCGGTCGACGAACGCGGTGGTCGCGGCGGCCTGCCCGGCCTGCGCCCCGATCAGCAGCACGGCGGCCGGCACCAGCCACCTCCGGCCGCGCCCGACCAGGAGCAGCGCCCCGGCCGACGCCACCAGACCGGCCGCGAACAGCGGGTACGTCCACTGCGTGATCAGGGCGCTGAGACCGGCCCCGGCCGCGACCAGCACCAGTACCGCGCCCCCGCCCGCCAGCGCCCGCCGGTCGGGCAGTCCGTACGCGACCGAGACCCAGGCGGCGATCACCACCAGCCCGGCCAGCACGAACGTCTGCCGGTACGGGCTGCCGTTGGGGGTGGCGAAGGCGTGCCACAGCAGATGCGTGGGCTCCCACTGCAACGACAGCGCGACGCCCGCCGCCAGCCCCGCCCACGCCCACCGCTCGCGCCCCGGCACGGACCGCTGGAAGGCCAGGGCGCACGCCAGGAGCAGGGTGCCGGTGCCGAGGAAGAGCGCCGGGGTGAAGAAGGTGTACGTGGCGGGCAGCAGCCGGGCGAGCACATCGGACCAGCCGGCGGGCGCGAACGGCCGCTCCCAGCCGGGGTGGGCGTGCTTCGTCCCCAGGTAGACGGGGACCAGGACGGGCGCCGAGAGCCCGACCCCCAGCCCGACCGAGCGGACCGCGCGCCCCAGCGCCCGGACCGCCGTCCGCCGGTCGTCCCGCTCGGTGAACAGCCGCACCGCCAGCACCAGCGCCGCCCCGAGCGTCGCCATGTAGGCGGTGTAGAAGTTGGCCACCCACATCACCGCGACGAGCAGCGGCGCGGCGACGGGCCGCCGCCCCGTACGCGCCCACTCGGCGGCCAGGCAGAGCACGGGCAGGGCGATCAGGCCGTCCAGCCACATCGGGTTGTACGACGCCTCGGCGAGGGACCAGCCGCACAGCGCGTACGAACCGCCGAGCATCCCCGCCGCCCACCGGCGCCCGCCGCGCAGCGTCAGCAGCAACAGGGCCATGAGCGCCGCGGCCGACGCCGTCTTCAGGACCGTCACCACATAGACCGCGAGATCGGTCCGGTCGCGCGGGAAGACCCCCACGAGCAGGGCGAACGGGCTGGTCAGATAGGTGCCGAGATCCGGCAGGAAGCTCGTCCCGTACCCGGACGACCAGTTGAGCAGCACCCCGCCGTCCGCGTCGCCGTGCAGCAGGTCCCACAGCCGGGCGTGGAACGGCACGAACTGATTGCCCAGGTCGTTGACGCTCCGCGTGCGGGGCCCGAACGGGAAGACGCGCGCCAGGGCGTCGCCCGCGCAGACGGCGACGACGGCGAGCAACGCGGCGATCGAGCCCGCGCACAGGCGTGGACGGCCCGCGCACGGGCGGGGGCGGGAAGTCGGCATACGCGGGAATATGCCAGCTTCGGTCGAGCAAATCCGTTGTGGAGCAAGGCAGTTCACGTGATGGACGTCCATCGGTCATACGGAGCGCCGAGTTCCGACACATGTACCGGCTGATGTACTTCTGTGCTGATCTCGCTGGTGGTTCCTTGTTTCAACGAGGAGGAGATCCTTGAACGCTTCCATGGGCGCGTCACGGAGGAAATGACCCGGCTGGGGCACGAGTTCCAGCTGGTGTACGTCGACGACGGCAGCGCGGACCGGACCCTGGTGATCCTTCAGGAGCTGGCCGCCGACCCGCGGGTCCGCTACGTCTCCTTCAGCCGCAACTTCGGCAAGGAGGCCGCCATGCTGGCCGGTCTCCGGCACGCCGAGGGCGACGCAGTCGTCATCATGGACGCCGACCTCCAGCACCCGCCCGAGCTGGTGGGCCGGATGCTCGACGAGCACGGCCGGGGCCACGACCAGGTGGTCGCCCGCCGCACCCGTACGGGCGACCGCGTCACCCGCACCGTCACCGCCCGCGCCTACTACTGGCTGATCAACCGGCTGGTGGACGTGGAGCTGGTCGACGGCGTCGGGGACTTCCGGCTGCTGTCCCGCCGTGCCGTCGACGCGGTCCTGGAGCTCACCGAGTACAACCGCTTCTCCAAGGGCCTCTTCGCCTGGGTGGGGTTCCCCACGACGACCTTCGGCTACGAGAACGCCGTCCGGGAACAGGGGCGGTCCGCCTGGACCTTCGGGAAGCTCCTCAACTACGGGCTCGACGGACTGCTCTCCTTCAACAACAAACCGCTGCGCGTGGCGCTCTACCTGGGCATGCTGCTGCTCTCCGTGGCCTGCGCCTATGCGGCATGGATCGTCGGTGTCGCGCTGGTAAGAGGGGTTGATACGCCCGGATATGTCACGCTTCTCGTCGTGGTCACCGCGCTCGCCGGGGTTCAGATGGTGATGCTCGGAGTGGTCGGCGAGTACGTCGGCCGCATCTACTACGAGGTGAAGAGGCGCCCGCACTTCCTGGTCAAGACCACGAACACCGCGGCGGCGCCGCGACGGACACGGGAACCCCAGGAGTTCGTGCACCGATGACGGTCCCGGCACAGATGGCCCGGTTCGCCCTCGTGGGAGTGGTGAACACCGGCACGTACTACGGCTGCTATCTCCTGCTGCTGAACGTGCTGCCGTACATCGCCGCCCATGCGGTGGCGTTCCTGCTGAGCATGGTCGGCTCCTTCTTCCTGAACTCCTGGTTCACCTACCGCACCCGCCCCACCTGGCGGAAGTTCCTGCTCTTCCCGCTCACCAACGTCGCCAACTTCGTCATCACGACCGGCGGCGTCTATCTGCTGGTCGACCTCGCCGGGTTCAGCGACCGGTACGCGCCGCTGGTCGCGGCGGTGGTGGCCGTCCCGGTCACCTTCGTCGTCTCGCGCACGATCATGCTGCGGCCGGACAGCAAGGAGCCCTCGCCCGAGCGCGTGCCCTGAACCGCCCCGCCCCGCCCCGAACCGCCCCGTTTCGTTCCGCTCCGCTCCGTTCCGCCCGGCCCCGGGCGGCGCCGGGCGGGCCCACATCCCCAACTCCTTCCGAATCGTTGGTCGAACCGGTGGCCCCAGCCACCTCCACTGCCTAACATCGATCACCGCAAGGTCTTGTGCACTGATGCACAAAGTCTCCCCGGGAGGTTCCTTTGCACCGCCGCCGCCGCACCGCGCTCACCGTCTCCGCCGCCCTCCTCGCCGGCGCCCCACTCCTGACCGCCTGCGGCGGGACCCACCCGGGCGCCGCCGCCGTCGTCGGCGGGGACCGGATCGAGGTGTCCGCACTCCAGGGCCAGGTGGCGGCCGTGCGCAAGGCCCAGCGCGGCGCGGCGGACGCCTCCGAGCTCCTCGACAAGTCCGGCCAGCTCAGCCGGGCCAAGCTGCACGGCATCATCTTCGACCGGGTCCTGGACCGGGCCGCGAAGGACGCGGGCGTCACCGTCAACCGCAACGAGATCCAGCAGCTGCGCAAGGCGGCTGCGGCCCAGTCCGGGGGAGAGACCCGGCTGCGCACGGTGATGCTCAGGCAGAGCTGGGTCGCCCCCGGCCAGATCGACGCCGTCTTCCGCGAGCAGGTCCAGCTGACGAAGCTGGCCGAGGCGCTCGGCGTCGACATCCAGCAGCCCGCCGGGCAGCAGGCCGTCGGCGAGGCGCTCAGCAAGGCGTCGAAGGCCCTGCGGGTCGAGGTCAACCCGCGCTACGGCACCTGGGACGACAAGCAGACCCAGCTCGCCGGCTACAAGGCCCCGTGGATCAGCCAGGTCACCAAGCCGGAGGGCGTGGTGGCGGGGGCCTGACCGGCCGAGGGGTCGGCCACCGGCCCGACCGGAGTAGATTCGAACAGTGAACGCTGAAGATCCCGGCCGTATCGTCCTGCTCACCGCCAGCCACCGCGTCGCGCCCGGACTCCTGTCCTGGCCCGCCTGGCAGGCGCTGCACGCCGCCGACCGGGTGCTCTGCGCGGAGGGGGACCACCCGCAGCTGCCGTACCTGCGCGAGGCGGGCGTCACGGTGGAGCACGCCGCGCCCACCGCGCAGGAGCTCGTCGAGGCCTGCGCGGGCGGCCGGAGCATCGTCGTCCTCGCGGGCGGCGAGGGCTCCGGGCCGCTGACCGACGGGCTCGCCCGGCTCGCGGGTTCGGGCCGGGTGCGGATGCCGGACCTGGAGCTGCTGCCCGGTTCGTACGACCTGCCGGGCGCCCGGTTCCTGGACCTGGTCCAGATCATGGACCGGATCAGGACCGAATGCCCCTGGACCTCGCGCAAGACCCACGAGGGCCTGGCCAAGTACGCCATCGAGGAGGCGTACGAACTGGTCGAGGCGATCGAGGACGGCGACCGCGACGAACTGCGCGAGGAGCTGGGGGACGTCCTCCTCCAGGTGGTCTTCCACGCCCGGATCGCCGAGGAAGGCCGTCCCGAGGACGGAGCGGAGCCGTTCTCCGTGGACGACGTGGCCGCGACCCTCGTCGAGAAGCTGATCCACCGCCACCCGCACGTCTTCGGCGACGAGACGGCCGAGACGCCGGAGGACGTGCACGCGCACTGGCTGCGGACCAAGGCCGTCGAGAAACAGCGCGAATCGATCACCGACGGGGTTCCGCTCGGCCAGCCGGGGCTGGCGCTCGCGGCGAAACTGGCCGGCCGGGTCCGTACCGCCGGGCTCGACGTGGCCCCGCCCACCGGCGACGGCATCGGCTACGAGCTCCTCGCCCTCGCCGTACGGGCCGAGCGGGACGGCATCGACCCCGAGGCCGCGCTGCGGGCCGCGGGCCGTGCCTACCGGGACGCCATCAGGGCCGCGGAGGGCAAAGGATAACGTCGGGGCGTGAACCACAGCCCCGCCGACAGCCCCACGGACCGACCCGCCGACGAGCCTGCCGACAGCCCTGCGGACCTTCCCTCCACCGGGCCCGCCGTCGGCCCCGCGGACCGTCCTGTCGGCAGGCCCGCCGCCCGTCCTGCCGACGAGCGCGCCGCCGGCGCCGCGGACCTTCCCGCCGACGAGGCCGCCGCCGGGCGCACGGGCCGGTCCGCCGACGCGCCCGCCGGTTGTCCCGTCGGCCGGTCCGGTGCCGGTCCCGACGATGCGCCCGAGCTCTTCACCTGGGAGTTCGCCACCGACCCGTACCCGGCCTACGCATGGCTGCGCGAGCACAGCCCCGTGCACCGGACCGCGCTGCCCAGCGGCGTCGAGGCGTGGCTCGTCACCCGGTACGCGGACGCCCGGCAGGCGCTCGCCGACACCCGGCTCTCCAAGAACCCGGCGCACCACGCCGAACCGGCGCACGCCAAGGGAAAGACGGGCATCCCCGGGGAGCGCAAGGCGGAGCTGATGACGCATCTGCTGAACATCGACCCGCCCGACCACACCCGGCTGCGCCGCCTCGTATCCAAGGCGTTCACCCCGCGCCGGGTCGCCGAGTTCGCGCCGCGGGTGCAGGAACTGACGGACCGACTCATCGACCGCTTCGCGAAGGAGGGGAAGGCCGACCTCATCCACGACTTCGCCTTCCCGCTCCCCATCTACGCCATCTGCGACCTGCTGGGCGTGCCGCCCGAGGACCAGGACGACTTCCGGGACTGGGCGGGCATGATGATCCGCCACGGCGGCGGCCCGCGCGGCGGGGTGGCCAGGTCGGTGAAGAAGATGCGCGGCTACCTCGCCGAACTGATCCACCGCAAGCGCGAGAACCCGGGGGAGGACCTGATCTCGGGGCTGATCCGGGCCAGCGACCACGGCGAGCACCTCACCGAGAACGAGGCCGCGGCCATGGCCTTCATCCTCCTCTTCGCCGGGTTCGAGACGACGGTCAACCTCATCGGCAACGGCGTCCACTCCCTGCTGCGCGACCCGGAACAGCGCGCCCGGCTCCAGCGCTCCCTCGAAACGGGGGAGGACGGGCTGCTGGAGACCGGGATCGAGGAGCTGCTGCGGTACGACGGTCCGGTCGAGCTGGCGACCTGGCGGTTCGCCACCGAACCGCTGACGCTCGGCGGACAGGAGATCGCGGCCGGGGACCCCGTTCTCGTCGTGCTCGCCGCCGCCGACCGCGACCCGGAACGCTTCACGGACCCCGACACCCTGGACCTCGCCCGGCGCGACAACCAGCACCTCGGATACGGGCACGGCATCCACTACTGCCTGGGGGCACCGCTCGCCCGGCTGGAGGGCCGGACCGCGCTCGCCACGCTGCTGAGACGCCTTCCCGACCTGCGGCTCGCGGTGGAACCCGGCGATCTGCGGTGGCGCGGCGGACTCATCATGCGCGGACTGCGCACCCTCCCCGTGGAGTTCGCCCCGGAGTCCGGACGGGTCGGAAGTGACGAACCGTCAAGTCTGTGACTTTTACGTGATCCGCGCTGCATCGACTTGTGACTCCCGTTCGAGTCCAGCTAGGTTCACCGTTCGACCCACCAGTCACACGTCAGCTACACGGAAGGCAAACCCCATGGGCTCCGCGAACGGCAAACACCGTCGCCCCCGGCAGGCACCCGCCATCGTCGTCGCCGCGGGCGTGACCGGGTCGGCCATCGCCATCCCGCTGCTCGGCGCGTCCGGCGCGCACGCGGCCGATGCCACGACCTGGGACCGGGTGGCCGAGTGCGAGAGCGGCGGCACGTGGAGCGCCGACTTCGGCAACGGCTCCTACGGCGGGCTCCAGCTCTCGCCGGAGACCTGGAAGGCGTACGGCGGCGAGTCGTACGCCGAGCGCGCCGACCTGGCCAGCCGGGCGCAGCAGATCGCCGTGGCCCAGAAGATCCTGAAGGACCAGGGGCCGCAGGCCTGGCCCAGCTGTGCGGCCATCTCCGGCCTCGCGACGGACGGAACGCTGCCCGGCGTCGACCCGGGGGACGCGCCCTCCGCCGACCCGGAGCAGGGCGGGAAGCCGTCCGGGGAGCCGTCGAAGGCCCCGGCCGACGGGACCACGCCGTCGGACGGCACGGGCGCCGTTGACGGCGAGGACGGTTCGAACGGACCGGACGGCGCCGGCGAGCCGTCAGGGGCGACCACGCCGTCACCGGACCCCTCGTCCGGGACCCCCACCACCCCCTCCTCGGACGGCTCTCCGAAGGCGCCGTCCGACACGCCCGAGAAGTCCGTTCCTTCTGGTTCATCCGAATCACCCAGCAGTCGGGGTGGCAAACACCGCGGCGCGCCGGCCGTCGAGGGTGACCGCGGGGCCGACGCGGACGGTGGCCGCGAGTCGGGTCGTCACGCCTCCCGCGGCGGCGACGGAGCGCGCGACGCGGACGCCCCGAGCGTCGGCGACCCGTACACCGTCCGCCCCGGCGACAACCTCTGGGCCATTGCTGACGCACAGAAGATCCCTGGTGGCTGGGCTGCGCTCTACGAGGCGAACAAGGACGAGATCGGCGTCGATCCGGATCTCATCCTGCCCGGCCAGAGCCTCGACCTCGGCGTGAAGTCCGAGTGAGAGCGGTCTGACGACCGGCTGAAAAAGTCCCCGAGCCCGGGGCAGTTCGGAGACCTATGTCCGCTTATGCGTAAGTGAGACATGGGTCTCTTTGCGTCAACTGGCGTGTCGCGCGCCGCGAACCCCTTCGCATCGGGTCCGACCTGCGGAAACGATGGATCCTCAGATACGAGTACGGGTCTATTGTCCGATGTGTCCATCTTTGAATGTGAGGGTTGCGTATGTTTACGGTCGGAACCGCTCGCACCGCGGGCCCCGTCGACCGTCACGCCGAATCCTGCCGTCGGTCGGAGGGAACAGACGCGTAAAGCGCCGTAGGCAGGAGCGGGGGACCCAGGTAGGCGCCGGCCCTGATCGTCGAAAGACGCATCGGGACCGGCTTGGGGTGAAGTCGCGTGCTAGGACGTGCGACCGGGCAACTCACTTGGCCCGAACCCGACAGCTCACCTCGTAGGCGTCGGTGAGGAGAAGTTCCATGCTGTTTTCCAGCAAGGGCAAGCACCGCCGCCCGTCCAAGGCCGTCCGCATCGCCACGCTCGCCGGTGTCACCGGTGCCGCCGTCGCCGCCCCCCTGATGGGTGCGACCAGTGCCTCCGCCGCCTCCGTCGCCACCTGGGACGCCGTGGCCCAGTGCGAGTCCGGTGGCAACTGGTCCATCAACACCGGCAACGGCTACTACGGTGGCCTGCAGTTCTCCCAGTCGAGCTGGGCCGCCGCCGGTGGCCTGCAGTACGCCCCCCGCGCCGACCTGGCCACCAAGGCCCAGCAGATCGCCACCGCCGAGCGTCTCCTCGACATGCAGGGCCCCGGTGCCTGGGCCTGCGCCGGTGCCGGCGGCCTGACCAACGACGGCGTCGACCCGGGCGTCGACACCGGCTCCTCGAAGTCCACCGAGAAGTCCGGCTCCAGCCAGCAGCAGAGCGCCCCGGCCGCCCCGAAGCAGCAGTCGCAGCCGACCCGCCAGGCCCAGCCGAAGCAGGAGCGCACCGAGGCCCCCGCCGCCTCCCGCTCCGAGCGCTCCGCCGCGCCGCAGGCCGAGGTGAAGAAGACCGTCACCACCCCGACCGGCAAGAAGGTCAAGAAGGGCGACGGCGAGTACAAGGTCGTCACCGGCGACTCGCTGAGCAAGATCGCCGCCGACCAGGGCGTCGAGGGCGGCTGGCAGAAGCTGTTCGAGCTGAACAAGGACATCGTCGAGAACGCCGACCTGATCTACCCGGGTCAGCAGCTGCACCTGACGAAGTAGTCACGGCTCTCTCCTCCCCGGCGCCCCGGCCCGCGCGACCCTTCCGTACGCGCGGGCCGGGGTTTCCGCCTTCACCGCTCCGGCGGCTCCCGCCGCTCCGGGAAGGACCTCCTCCGAAGGAGGAGGGGCGCGGCGGAAGAGAGGCGACCGTTCAACTTCTGTAGTTACTGATTAGTAAAAACCTGACTGTTCGTCCTGCAATGTCCGCCCCCGAGTCCTTTTTCGTCCCAGGGGACGGGCGGTCGTCGGGCCGATCGGGCCGAGCCGGTTAGGCTCTTGTCGCAAGGCCCAAGCGGCCCTGCACAACCAGCGTCATATCCCAGAAGGAGATGCCTCGTGCCGTCCATCGACGTCGTCGTAGCCCGGGAAATCCTCGACTCCCGCGGAAACCCCACGGTCGAGGTCGAGGTCGGCCTCGACGACGGCAGCACCGGCCGTGCTGCCGTCCCGTCCGGCGCCTCCACCGGTGCGTTCGAGGCCATCGAGCTTCGCGACGGTGACCCCAACCGCTACCAGGGCAAGGGCGTCGAGAAGGCCGTCCTCGCCGTGATCGAGCAGATCGGCCCGGAGCTCGTCGGCTACGACGCCACCGAGCAGCGCCTGATCGACCAGGCGATGTTCGACCTGGACGCCACGGAGAACAAGGGCTCGCTCGGCGCCAACGCCATCCTCGGCGTCTCGCTGGCCGTCGCCCACGCCGCGTCCGAGGCCTCGGACCTGCCGCTGTTCCGCTACCTGGGCGGCCCGAACGCGCACCTGCTGCCCGTTCCGATGATGAACATCCTCAACGGCGGCTCGCACGCCGACTCCAACGTGGACATCCAGGAGTTCATGATCGCCCCGATCGGCGCGGAGTCCTTCTCCGAGGCCCTGCGCTGGGGCACCGAGGTCTACCACACGCTGAAGAAGGTCCTGAAGTCCAAGGGCCTGTCGACCGGTCTCGGCGACGAGGGCGGCTTCGCGCCGAACCTGGACTCGAACCGCGCCGCCCTCGACCTCATCCTCGAAGCCATCAAGGAAGCCGGCTACGTCCCGGGCAAGGACGTCGCGCTCGCGCTCGACGTCGCCGCGTCCGAGTTCTACAAGGACGGCAAGTACGAGTTCGAGGGCAAGTCCCGCTCGGCCGCCGAGATGACCGAGTACTACGAGGAGCTCGTCTCCGCGTACCCGCTGGTCTCCATCGAGGACCCGCTGTACGAGGACGACTGGGCCGGCTGGAAGGTCATCACCGACAAGCTCGGCTCCAAGGTCCAGCTCGTCGGCGACGACCTGTTCGTCACCAACCCGGAGCGTCTGGCCCGCGGCATCGAGGAGGGCTCCGCCAACGCCCTGCTCGTCAAGGTCAACCAGATCGGTTCGCTGACCGAGACCCTGGACGCCGTGGAGCTGGCCCAGCGCAACGGCTTCAAGTGCATGATGTCGCACCGCTCCGGCGAGACCGAGGACGTCACCATCGCCGACCTCGCCGTCGCCACCAACTGCGGCCAGATCAAGACCGGCGCCCCGGCCCGTTCCGAGCGCGTCGCCAAGTACAACCAGCTGCTGCGCATCGAGGAGATCCTCGACGACGCCGCGGTGTACGCGGGCCGCTCGGCGTTCCCCCGGTTCCGCTCCGCGAACTAGGGCGGGTGCCGAAAGCAGCTCGTCCGCCCCGGCGCGGGCACGGGGCCATGGCGTCCGTCCGTCCCCGCACTCGGTCCCGTACCGTGTGCGGGGACGGACGTGCGTATTGGGGAGGCGGAGAAATGGCCGCGAAGGACCGGGACCGGTTCTCCACCGCGACCCGGCTGCGGCTGCTCGGCGAGCAGACCGCCGCCCGCGTCTACCGGTCCCAGAACCGCCGCCAGGCCCGCCGCTCGCGGCTCACCGGCCGGGCGGCGTTCCTCGCCCTCGTCGTCTGCTCCCTGGTGGTCGTGCTCGCGTACCCGATGCGCAGCTACGTCTCGCAACGGGACGAGATCGCCGAGCAGGAGCGCCTGGCGGAGCAGGCACGGGCCCGTACCGAGGAGCTGCGCGACGAGAAGGCGCGCCTCCAGGACGACGCGTACATCAGGCAGCTGGCCCGTACGCATCTGCACTACCTTCTTCCCGGGGAGACCGGTTACACGGTGATCGACCCCGACGCGGTCAAGGAACGCAACGGCCAGTCGGACGAGTCCGGCCGACCGTGGCACTCCAACCTCTGGGACGGCGTCGACAGCGCCGACCACGACTGACCCTCTCCACCCGTCTGCAGAACCGCAGTTCGAGCAGCCCGACCAGAACCTAGGCAGGCATGGAAACGCCCCCTCCCCACACCGAGCCCACCGCACCCACCGAGGCGGACATCGCCGCGTTCCAGCAGCAGCTGGGCAGGCCGCCGCGCGGCCTGCGCGCGATCGCGCACCGCTGCCCGTGCGGCAACCCGGACGTGGTCGAGACGCAGCCCCGGCTGGAGGACGGTACGCCGTTCCCGACGACGTACTACCTGACGTGCCCGCGCGCCGCGTCCGCGATCGGCACGCTGGAGGCGAACGGGGTCATGAAGGAGATGACCGAGCGCCTCGCCACCGACCCCGAGCTGGCCGCCGCCTACCGGGCCGCCCACGAGGACTACATCGCCCGGCGCGACGCCATCGAGGTGCTGGAGGGCTTCCCGAGCGCGGGCGGCATGCCGGACCGGGTGAAGTGCCTGCACGTCCTGGTCGGGCACTCGCTGGCCGCGGGGCCGGGAGTGAATCCGCTGGGCGACGAGGCGATCGCGATGCTGCCGGAGTGGTGGCGCAAGGGGCCGTGCGTCTCGCCGTGCGGCGTGCCGGACGAGGACTGACCGGCCCCTCCCCGGGGCTCCGCCCCCGGACCCCTGCTCCTCGACCGCCGGAGGGGCTTGGTCTGCTTCTCGGGCGTCAGGAGAAGGGCTCGATTCGCTCCTCGGGCGCCGGAGGGGCTTGGTCTGCTCCTCGGCCGTCGGAGGGGCCCGAACTGCTCCTCGTTCCTCGGAGGGGCTCGATCTGGGAGTACTTCATGACCCGCGTGGCCGCCATCGACTGCGGTACCAACTCCATCCGTCTGCTCGTCGCCGACGCCGACCCGGCCACCGGCGAACTCGTCGAGCTCGACCGCCGGATGGAGATCGTCCGCCTCGGCCAGGGCGTCGACCGCACCGGACGGCTCGCCCCCGAGGCCCTGGAACGGACGTTCGCCGCCTGCCGTCAGTACGCGGCGGTGATCGAGGAGCACGGCGCGCGGAAGATCCGCTTCGTCGCCACCTCCGCCTCCCGCGACGCGGAGAACCGGGACGAGTTCGTCCGCGGCGTGCGGGAGATCCTGGGCGTCGAGCCCGAGGTGATCAGCGGCGACCAGGAGGCGGAGTTCTCCTTCACCGGCGCCACCAAGGAACTCGCGGGCCGCGACCACCTGGCGAAGCCGTACCTCGTCGTGGACATCGGCGGCGGCTCCACCGAGTTCGTCGTCGGCGACGACCACGTCCGGGCCGCGCGCTCCGTGGACATCGGCTGCGTACGGATGACCGAGCGTCACCTCGTCCACGACGGCACCGTGACCGACCCGCCGTCCGCCGGCCGGATCGACGCGATCCGGGCCGACATCGAGGCCGCCCTCGACCTCGCCGAGGAGAGCGTCCCGCTCGCCGGGGCCGCCACCCTCGTCGGCCTCGCCGGGACGGTCACCACGATCGCCGCGATCGCCCTGGGGCTCGACGCGTACGACTCGGCGGCGATCCACCACTCCCGGATCTCCTTCGACCGGGTGCAGGAGATCACCTCCCGGCTCCTCGCCTCCACCCACGCCGAGCGGGCCGCGATCGGCGCGATGCACCCGGGCCGCGTCGACGTGATCGCCTCCGGGGCGCTGATCCTGCTCGCCGTGATGAAGCGGACCGGGGCCCGGGAGGTCGTCGTCAGCGAGCACGACATCCTCGACGGCATCGGCTGGTCGATCGCGTAGGTTCCGCCCGTCCCGACGGAGCGCCGGCCGGACGGAGGCCCGCCCCGAGGAGGGTCGGCCGGAGCGGTCGCGCGGGGCGGTTGCGCGGGGCGCCTCCCGCAGCGGCGGGAAGGCGCTCATGCGCACCGCTGCCTGCACTTCTGAGTCCCTGTCGGGTGATTCGGGAGGGGTTCGGGCGACCCGGCGCGACGAAGTTCGTGAACTTCTTCACAAGGAATTCGGCCCTTCGAAGGGCGGTTCCGGTCCGTACGGGCGTCCGAAGCGGCGGAAGGAGGGATTCCGCGCCGTCCGGGAAGCGCTCCCGGGGTGCCTGCGAGGTGTGCGCCGGAGCGGTGATCCGACCCTCTTTCAGGGTCAAGGGCCAGCTCACAAGC
This sequence comes from Streptomyces sp. NPDC001732, assembly GCF_053596315.1. Taxonomy (NCBI): domain Bacteria; kingdom Bacillati; phylum Actinomycetota; class Actinomycetes; order Kitasatosporales; family Streptomycetaceae; genus Streptomyces; species Streptomyces sp. NPDC001732. The sequence continues at coordinate 81,010 of NZ_JBSFFY010000017.1, read as the reverse complement.
GGTGAATAACGTTCGCGAGCGCCTCGTGGTTCCCCCGGGCTCCCATGACCTGGGTCACGTGGGCGGCGAAGTGTAGCAGAGGGTCGCCCATACCTTGTGAAGGGGCTCACGAACCCTCCCCTGGAGGGGGGTGGATACTCGATGGCATGAGCACCACGGAGCGTCCCAGGATCCTCGTAGTAGGCGGTGGGTACGTAGGCCTGTACGCAGCTCGACGCATTCTGAAGAAGATGCGCTACGGAGAGGCGACCGTCACGGTCGTCGACCCGCGCTCGTACATGACGTACCAGCCCTTCCTCCCCGAAGCTGCTGCCGGCAGCATCTCGCCTCGGCATGTCGTCGTCCCGCTGCGACGCGTCCTGCCGAAGGCCGAGGTGCTCACCGGCCGTGTCACGACTATCGATCAGGACCGCAAGGTCGCCACGGTCGCGCCGCTCGTCGGCGAGGCCTACGAGCTGCCCTTCGACTACCTGGTCATCGCGATGGGCGCGGTCTCCCGCACCTTCCCGATCCCCGGCCTCGCCGAACAGGGCATTGGCATGAAGGGCATCGAGGAGGCCATCGGCCTGCGCAACCACGTTCTCGAGCAGCTGGACAAGGCCGACTCGACGACCGATGAGGAAGTCCGCCGCAAGGCGCTGACGTTCGTCTTCGTGGGCGGCGGCTTCGCCGGTGCGGAGACCATCGGCGAGGTCGAGGACATGGCCCGCGACGCGGCGAAGTACTACACGAACGTGAAGCGCGAGGACATGCGCTTCATCCTCGTCGACGCCGCCGACAAGATCCTTCCCGAGGTCGGCCCGAAGCTGGGCACCTGGGGCCGGGAGCACCTGGAGTCCCGTGGCGTCGAGGTCTTCCTCTCCACCTCCATGGACTCCTGCGTGGACGGCCACGTCGTTCTGAAGAACGGCCTGGAGGTCGACTCCAACACCATCGTGTGGACCGCCGGTGTGAAGCCGAACCCGGCGCTGGCCCGCTTCGGTCTGCCGCTCGGCCCCCGCGGCCACGTGGACTGCAACGAGAAGCTCCAGGTCAACGGCATGGACTACGTCTGGGCCGCGGGCGACAACGCCCAGGTCCCGGACATGGTCGGCCGCCGGGCCGGCAACCCCAACGCCTGGTGCCCGCCCAACGCCCAGCACGCACTGCGTCAGGCCAAGGTCCTCGGCGACAACGTCATCTCCGGGATGCGCGGCTTCCCGCAGGGCGAGTACAGCCACGCCAACAAGGGTGCCGTCGCCGGTCTGGGGCTGCACAAGGGCGTCGCGATGATCGTCATGGGCAAGATGAAGATCAAGCTCAAGGGCCGCCTCGCCTGGTACATGCACCGTGGTTACCACGGCATGGCGATGCCGACCTGGAACCGCAAGATCCGGGTCCTCGCCGACTGGACGCTCGGCATGTTCCTCAAGCGCGAGGTCGTCTCGCTCGGCGCCATGGAGACGCCGCGCGAGGAGTTCTACGAGGCCGCCAAGCCGGCCCCGGCACCGGCCGCCGCCAAGGCCGAGGGCGAGAAGGCCAAGGCCTCCTAGCCCGACCGCGGACCCACTCGTCCGCACGGCACACGCACAACCCCGAAGGGGCCGTCCGCCATCCGTGGTGCGGACGGCCCCTTCGGCGTATCCGGCTCCGTGCGGCGCGGCCCGGAGCCGGGCCCCGGTGGTCGCCGCAGCAGCGGATGCATGTAAAACGCAGCCATTTTGCCCTTCCATTGGGCGGTAGCGGGATGAGGCACGCTCCGCGGACAGTTGACGGGTATGCGGCTCGTCGCGGCGCCCTCCGGTGCCCGGGGCGGCCGCGGCATGCCCGAGCGTGCTCGGGCACATCGGGAACACCACCACGGAGGTGTGCGCCATGGCAGACGCCGCGCTGCGGCTGACCGCTCTCGTCGAGGAGTTGCTGGGAGAAAGGCTGCCGGTCCGGATCCGGGCCTGGGACGGCAGCGAATCCGGACCGCCCGGTGCGCCCGTGCTCGTCGTCCGCAGGCGCCGCGCGCTGCGGCGGCTGCTCTGGAAGCCGGGCGAACTGGGCCTGGCCCGCGCCTGGGTGGCGGGCGACATCGACGTCGAGGGCGACCTCTACGAGGCCCTGGACCTCATGGCCTCACTGATCTGGGAACGTCCCGACACCGCCGGGGGCGGCGTCCACCCGGTCCGTGACCCGAAGGTACGGGCCTTCGCCAAGGGGCTGTTGCGACTGGCCGGCCCCTGGCTCCCGCCGCCCCCGCCACCCGAGGAAGTGCGCCACCGCACCGGCCCCCTGCACACCAGGCGCCGCGACAAGGAGGCCATCAGCCACCACTACGACGTGGGCAACGACTTCTACGAACTGGTCCTCGGCCCGTCCATGGTCTACTCCTGCGCCTACTGGGAGGACGGCGGCGAGCTGGAGGACGCCCAGCGGGACAAGCTCGACCTGGTCTGCCGCAAGCTCGCGCTGAAGGAGGGCGACCGCCTCCTGGACGTCGGCTGCGGCTGGGGCTCCATGGCCGTCCACGCGGCCCGCGAGTACGGCGCCAGGGTCACCGGGGTGACGCTCTCCGCCGAGCAGGCCGCCTACGCCAGGAAACGCGTCGCGGAGGAGGGCCTGGCCGACCGGGTCGAGATCCGGGTCCAGGACTACCGGGACGTCAGGGACGGGCCGTACGACGCCGTCTCGTCCATCGGCATGGCCGAGCACGTCGGCGCGGTCCGCTTCCGCGAGTACGCCGACGACCTCTATGCGCTCCTCAGGCCCGGCGGCCGGCTCCTCAACCACCAGATCGCCCGCCGCCCGGAGCGGAACGAGTCCGCGTACCACGTGGACGACTTCATCGATGCCTACGTCTTCCCGGACGGCGAACTGGCCCCGGTCGGGCGGACCGTGACCACCCTCGAAGAGGCCGGTTTCGAGGCCCGTGACGTGGAGTCGATCCGCGAGCACTACGCCCTGACCCTGCGTCGGTGGGTCACCAACCTGGAGAAGCAGTGGGACCGTGCGGTCCGGCTGACCTCGTACGGGCGGGCCAGGGTCTGGCGCCTCTACATGGCGGCCTCCGCCCTCTCCTTCGAGCACAACAAGATCGGCGTCAACCAGATCCTCGCGGTGCGTCCGGCGGAGGGCGGGTCCTCCCGCATGCCGCTGAGGGCCCGTGACTGGACGGCGTCCGCGACCGGCTGACCCCACGACGGACCGGGGGCCGGTACGCGCAGCTCCGTGCTGCGCGTACCGGCCCCCGGCCGTGCGGACCCCGGGCCGTACCGGCCCGGCCGCTATTCGGTCTTGATCGCCGTCAGCATGTTCAGCTTCGCGGCGCTGCGGGCCGGCCAGAGCGAGGCCAGCACGCCCACGACCCCCGCCAGTGCCAGGAAGACCGCGATCCGGTCCCACGGGATGACCAGTGCGTACTCCGGGATGTCCGACGAGATGGTCTGCCCGATCGCCCAGCCGAGGAACATGCCGAGCGCGACACCGACCACCGCGCCGAAGAGCGAGATGACCACGGCCTCCAGCCGGATCATGCGCTTCACCCTGCGCCGGTCCAGGCCGATGGCCCGCAGCATGCCGATCTCCTGCTGGCGCTCGAAGACCGACATCGCCAGGGTGTTGACGACCCCGAGGACCGCGATGATCAGGGCCATCGCCAGCAGTCCGTACATGATGTTCATCGCGAGGTTGACCGAGCCGCCGAACATGTCACGGATGTCCTGACGGTCCATGATGCTCATGGCCGGGTTGTCGCCCAGCGCGTTCACCAGGGCCTGTTCGTTGGCGTCGGTCGCGCCGCCGTCCATCTTCAGCCAGACCTCCCGGATGTTGGTCAGGCTGCCGTGCCGGTCGGCGATGTCCTTCGGGAGCAGGACCGGGGAGAGAAACTCGTTCTCCTCGAAGACGGCGCCGACCTTCAGCTCGCCCTTCTTCTCGTCCTCGAACTTCACCGGCAGGGTGTCGCCGGTCTTCCAGCCGTTCGACTTGGCGGTCTTCTCGGAGACGGCGATCTCGCCCCTGCCGAGCGCGTCGAGCGAGCCGGAGACGGTCTTGACCGCGAAGACCTGCTGCACGTCACCGGGGGTGACGGCGGACACGGAGTGGTACTCGTCCTTGACCTGCAGCGCGGTGGCCTGCTGCGGCGAGACCGCCGAGACGCCCTTGGCCTTCTCCAGGGCGGTGAGCGCCGTCTTGTCGAGCGGGCTGCCGCTCGCCATCGTCACCATGTAGTCGGCCTTGATGTTGTCCGTGGTCACCCGGTCGACCGCCTGGCCGAGGGTGACGCCGAGGACCGAGATGCCGGTGACCAGGGTGAGGCCGATCGCCAGCGCGGAGGCGGTGGCGCCGGTACGGCGCGGGTTGCGGACCGCGTTCTGCGCGGCCAGCTTGCCGGAGACCCCGAACAGCCGCTTCAGCAGCGGGCGGACCAGCGCGATCACCGGCCGCGACAGCAGCGGGATCAGCACGATGACACCGATCAGGGCGAGGAAGGCGCCCGCGGCGATGAAGGTCCGTCCGGCCGACCCGGACTTGACCGCGCCCGCCACGATCGCCGCCGAGCCCAGCAGGGTGAGCACCGCGCCGATCGAGTTGCGCAGCACCAGGGACTTGACGGTGGCCGTCGCGTGCACGCTGCTCATCGCCGCGACCGGCGGGATCTTGGCGGCCCGGCGGGCGGGCAGCCAGGCGGCCAGCAGGGTGATCAGGACGCCGACGGCGAACGCGGCGACGACCGCGGTGGGGGAGACGACCAGCGGTCCGGCCGGGATCTTCCCGCCGAACATGCCCATCGCGGAGCGCAGCGCGACGGCGAGGCCGAGACCGAGGGCGAAGCCGATGACCGAGGCGATCGCGCCGACCACGGCGGCCTCGATGAGCACCGAGCGCTTGACCTGGCGGCGGGAGGCACCGACGGCGCGCATCAGGGCCAGTTCCTTGGTGCGCTGGGCCACCAGCATCGTGAAGGTGTTGGCGATCAGGAAGATGCCGACGAACAGGGCGATGCCGGCGAAGGCGAGCAGCATGGTGTTGATGGTGCTCAGACCACTCTCGATGTCCTCGGCCTGCTGGTCCGCGAGCTCCTGGCCGGTCTTGGCCTCGGCGTCCTTGGGCAGCAGCGGCTTCACCGCGGTCAGCAGCTCGTCGGCGGAGGCGCCGGGCGCGGCGGACACGGTGGCCTCCCGGAACACACCGGGCCTGAGGTACAGCTTCTGGGCGACCTCGGTGTCGAAGAGGACCAGGCTGCCGCCCGCGTTGACCGCGCCGTCCTCGGTGGTGAAGACGCCGGAGAGGACGTACTCCTTCACCGGGCCGTTCGTGGCGACCCGGACCCGGTCACCGACGTGGTATTCGCCCTTCCGCGCGGTCTCCTTGTCGAGCGCGATCCGGTCGGCCGAGGCCGGGCCCGTGCCGTCGACGAAGGTGTACGCGGGGTCCTTGCCGTCCTTGCCGGGGAAGTAGTTCCCGCCGGTGTTCGACCAGCCGTTGCCGATCAGCTTGCCGTCGGGGTCGGCGACCCCGGCGAAGCCGGAGACCCGGCCGGTGGCGGCGTCGACGCCGTCCAGGCGCTGGATCTTCTCCAGGGTGGCGGCGGTGATGCCGGGGGTCTTCTCGTCGCGCTGGTCGGCGTAGGTGGTGACCGCGACGGCGACGTCGTCGTAGCTCTTGGCCGACTGGTTGCGAAGGGCGTTGCCGAGGGTGTCGGTGAAGACCAGCGTGCCGGAGACGAAGGCCACGCCGAGCATCACGGCGAGGACGGTCATCAGCAGTCTGGCCTTGTGCGCGAGCACATTGCGCAGGGCGGTACGGAACATGTCTGTCAGTCCTGGGATGGGGAGGGGTTCCGGGCGAGGACGCGGGGGAGGGCGGGGTTCAGCTGGTGCGGCCCTTGGCGTCGAACGCCTTCATCCGGTCGAGGACCCCGTCCGCGGTGGGGTGCAGCATCTGGTCGACGATCCGGCCGTCCGCGAGGAAGATGACCCGGTCCGCGTAGGAGGCGGCGGCCGGGTCGTGGGTCACCATCACCACGGTCTGTCCCAGCTCGCGCACCGAGTTGCGCAGGAAGCCGAGGACCTCGGCGCCGGAGCGGGAGTCCAGGTTCCCGGTCGGCTCGTCACCGAAGATGATCTCCGGCTGGGAAGCCAGGGCACGGGCCACCGCGACGCGCTGCTGCTGTCCGCCGGAGAGCTCGGTGGGCCGGTGGGTCAGCCGGTCGGAGAGCCCCACCATGTCGATGACCCGGCGCACCCACTCGGCGTCGGGCTTGCGGCCCGCGATGTCCATGGGGAGCGTGATGTTCTCGTACGCCGTCAGCGTGGGGAGCAGGTTGAACGCCTGGAAGATGAAGCCGATCTTGTCCCGGCGGAGCTGGGTGAGCTGCTTGTCCTTCAGGGAGCCCAGCTCCGTGTCGCCGATCCGCACCGAACCGCTGCTGAAGCTGTCGAGGCCGGCCACGCAGTGCATCAGCGTGGACTTGCCGGAGCCGGACGGGCCCATGATCGCGGTGAACTCGCCCCGGGGGAAGTCCACGGTGACGCCGTCCAGGGCCGTCACCCGGGTCTCGCCCTCCCCGTAGACCTTCGACAGATCCGTGGCGCGGGCGGCCACCGTGGTGGCGCGGGGTGCGGTGGAAACGGTGGTCACGGGAATCTCCTGTTGGGGCTCCGGCCGAGGCATCGTCCGGGAGTGGATCGGAACCCTTCCATCCTCACCGCCGGTCCGCCGCCGGACGTCAGTCCCCGTGCCCGTTCCCGGGGCCGTCTTGAGTCGCACCGGGAAGCCCGCGGCTCCTCCTGCGGTATGACACCGACCCCGAGGCCACCCGTCTCGGGGACCATTCGGCCGGTCCTCCGGCCGCCTCGGCGGCGCCCTCGTCACAAGTCCGGCGAATGCGCCGTCCGGGTGCGGCGACTTTACGTCATTCCGGAATCCCGGCCGGGGTGCCCGCTACCCCGCCCAGGCATGTGACGATGTCTTCCGACGAGTGCTGACGCCCCCTCAAACGATCAATAAAATAAGACAACATCGCGCCACTGATCCGCTGTTCGGGGGAAGTCCCCGGATAGGGTCATGTGCCAACGCAGAGCCGCGCGCCAGCCTGGGTGGTGGAATGCAGACACGGCGAGCTTAAACCTCGCTGCCCCTCGGGGGGCGTACCGGTTCGAGTCCGGTTCCAGGCACCACTGCACACATGTCACCGGGCGGGCGGAAACGACCCACCGCCCCTGACCCGTTCCTCCCTCCCGGGAGCACGCTTCCGCTGCCGGGAGGGACGGCGCGTGCCCGCGCGGCCGGGCCCTGCCTCTCGCGGACGGGCGGCGAGAACCTCTCCGTACGGCTCGTGCCCGGCCTGCGGCACCCGAAACCCGTGGAAAAGCAGACGGGCGGACCCGTGGGAAAGCAGACGGGTGGCCGGGACGGTGGCTGAGCTGCCGGGGCGGAGGTGCGGGGGGACGATGGGAGGACGGCTGCGCGGGCCGGGCGGGATGCGGAGCTGTCCTGCCGCGGGCGGTCGCGGGCGTGGGCAAGGAGGTCCGTTCGATGGTGGCGTCGGAGGCGTGGCGGGCGGAGACCGGGGCGGAGAGGGCCGTCCCGTCCGCTCCGGGCGGGCTGCTGGACGCGTTGAGCGTGGCCGCGGTGGTGCTCGGCGCCGACGGACGGATCGCACTGTGGAGCCCGCAGGCCCAGGACCTGTTCGGCTGGAGCGCCGAGGAGGCGCTGGGACAGTACGCGGCCTCGCTGATGGTCGCGGAGGAGCACGTGGACCGGGTCGTGGAGCTGTTCGCGGCCGTCATGGCGGGGAAGGGCACCTGGGCCGGGGTCTTCCCCGTACGGCACAAGGACGGCTCCACCCGCCGGCTGGAGTTCCGCAACATGCGGCTGCTGGACGAGCGCGGCGACGCGTACGCCCTGGGGATCGTCTGCGAGGAGGCCACGCTGCGCGGCATGGAGTTCGATCTGGTGCTCCATGCCCGCCTGGTGGCGCAGTCGCCCTTCGGGCTGGCCGTGCTGGACCCCGAGCTGCGCCTCCTGCTGGTCAACCCGGCGCTGGAGCGGATCACCGGCCGGCCGGCCACCGAGCACCTGGGCCGCGGCCCCCGGGAACTGCTGCCGTTCCTGGACGGCGACGGGATCGAGTCCGCCGTACGCCGGGTGCTGGCCTCCGGCCTCCCCGTGCGCGACCGGTTCCTGACCGGCCGCGCCCCCGCCGACCCCGACCACGAGAGTGCCTGGTCGCTGTCGTGCTACCGGCTGGAGGACTCCGTCGGGCGGTTGGTCGGTGCCGCGCTGACCATGTCGGACGTGACCGAGCAGCACCGGGCGTCCATCGAGGCCGCCGAGGCCCGGCGGCGGCTGGCGGTCATCGCCCGTGCCTCCGAGCGGATCGGCACCGCCCTGGACCTGGAGCTCACCGCCCGTGAACTGGCGGAGGTGGTCGTGGACGAGCTGGCCGACATCGCGGCGGTCGACGTCCTCGACTCGGTCCTGACCGCCTCCTCCGAGCCGGCCGCCCCGCTCGTCCGGGGTCCGCAGGCCTTCCGTTCCCTGGCCGTGGCAGCCACCCACGAGAACCCCGGCCTCCTCGCCGCCGACCCGCCCGGGGAGACGGCCGTCCACGCGGGGGAGCGTCTGGTCACCCGCTGCGTGACCACCGGCCGCCCGGTCCTCGTGGCCGAGGTCGCCGACCGGGACCTGCGCCGCATCGCCCGCCACGAGAAGGCCATCGGCCCGATGAAGGAGGCGGGCGTGCACTCCTATCTGGCCGTGCCGCTGACCGCCCGCGGCCAGGTCCTCGGCGTCCTCGACCTGGTACGCACCCGCGACCCGCGGCCGTTCGACGAGGAGGACGTCGCGATGACCTGCGAGCTGGCCTCCCGCGCCGCCGTGTGCATCGACAACGCCCGCTGGTACCAGCACGTGCGCGGCACCGCCCTGACCCTCCAGCGCCATCTGCTCCCGCACCGGCCCCCGCAGCCGTCCGGCCTGCGGATCGCCTATCGGTACCAGCCGGCGGAGGCGGACAGCGGGATCGGCGGCGACTGGTTCGACGCCATCCCCCTCCCGCAGGGCCGGACGGCCCTCGTCGTCGGCGACGTGATGGGCCACGGGATCCACGCCGCCGCCACGATGGGACAGCTGCGCACCGCCACCCGCGTTCTCGCCGGACTCGAACTCGCCCCCGCCGAGGTGCTGCACCACCTGGACCGCGTCACCGCCGACCTGCACGAGACGACCGCCACCTGTGTCTACGCCGCCCTCGATCCCCACCGCCGCACGTACCGCGTCGCGCTGGCCGGCCACCCGCCGCCCGTCCTGCTCCGGCCCGGCCGCGCACCCCGCCTGCTGGACCTGCCCACCGGGGCGCCGCTGGGTGTCGGCGGCGTCCCCTTCCGGACCGTGTCCCTGGACCTGCGGGCCGGGGACAGCCTGGTCCTCTACACCGACGGGCTGGTGGAGACCCGCGACGAGTCCATCGACGACCGCCTGTGCTCCCTGTTGCGTCTGCTCGCCGAACCCGGCCCCTCCCTGGAGGCGACCTGCGACCGGGTGCTGACCGTCCTGCGTCACCCCGGCCACGACGACGACGTCGCCCTGCTCATCGCGCAGCTCACTCCCGACCAGGGCTGAGCGGCCCGGACCGTAGCGGGCCGGCGGGCGAGGGCTCCGGAAAGCAGCTCCGGCAACCGGCTCCGGGGAGCAGATTCGGTATGAGTGAATTGCAAAATTATGCAATTAACTACATGCTGGGTTCGGCGTGTCTGCAAGTGTCCGCGGGCGTGCCGGTGTCCAGCGATGCCCCGGGACCCGGGGCGAAGGAGGTCCGTGGTCGTGCCGGTTCCGCTGTACCAGGCGAAGGCCGAGTTCTTCCGGATGCTGGGACACCCGGTGCGCATAAGAGTGCTGGAACTGCTCCAGAACGGCCCGATGCCGGTGCGCGAACTCCTCGCGGCGATCGAGGTGGAGCCCGCGGCACTCTCGCAGCAGCTGGCGATCCTGCGCCGCTCGGGGATCGTGACCTCGGCCCGGGAGGGTTCGAGCGTGGTCTACGAACTCGCGGGCGGGGACGTCGCGGAGCTGATGCGGGCGGCCCGGCGGATCCTGACCGAGATGCTGGCCGGGCGCAACGAGCTCCTGGCCGAACTGCGGGAAGCCGAGGTCGCGGCGGAGTGAACACCTTCTCCGGGCGGCTCGTGGACCGGGTGCGCGCGCTGCTGCCCCGCCGGGCCGACTTCGCCGCCATGCGCCGCGACCCGCGCCGCGACCTGCTGGCCGGCCTCACCGTCGCCATCGTGGCACTGCCGCTCGCGCTCGGCTTCGGCGTCTCCTCCGGGCTCGGCGCCGAGGCGGGGCTCGCGACCGCGGTGGTGGCCGGGGCGCTGGCGGCGCTGTTCGGCGGCTCCAACCTCCAGGTGTCCGGGCCGACCGGGGCGATGACGGTCGTGCTCGTGCCGATCGTCGCCGAGTACGGGCCCGGCGGGGTGCTGACCGTGGGAGTACTGGCGGGGGTCCTGCTGATCGGGCTGGCCCTGCTGCGGGCCGGCCAGTACATGCGGTACGTCCCGGCGCCGGTGGTCGAGGGGTTCACCCTGGGCATCGCCTGCGTCATCGCGCTCCAGCAGGTCCCGGGCGCGCTCGGCGTGCCCGAGCCCGAGGGGGAGAAGGTCCTGGCGGTGGCCTGGCGGGCGGCCGGCGAGTTCGTGAAGGCGCCGAACTGGACCGCCGTCGCCCTCGCCGCCGGTGTGGCGGCCGTGATGCTGCTGGGCGCCCGCCTGCGGCCCACGATCCCGTTCTCGATCGTCGCGGTGATCGCCGCGACCCTGGTCGTCCAGGTGTTCCGGCCGGCCGGGGCGGAGCCGATCGGCGACCTGCCGTCCGGGCTGCCCGCGCCCTCCCTGGGCTTCCTGGACCCCTCGGCGCTCGGCTCGCTGCTCGCACCCGCGGTCGCCGTGGCCGCGCTCGCGGCGCTGGAGTCGCTGCTGTCGGCCACCGTCGCCGACGGCATGACGGTGGGGCAGAAGCACGACCCGGACCGGGAACTGTTCGGGCAGGGCATCGCGAACCTGGCCGCCCCGCTGTTCGGCGGCGTCCCCGCCACGGCCGCCATCGCCCGTACCGCGGTCAACGTCCGTACCGGCGCGGGTTCCCGGCTCGCCTCGCTCACCCACGCCGCCGTCCTCGCCGTCATCGTGTTCGCGGCGGCCCCGCTGGTCTCCCGCATCCCGCTCGCCGCGCTGGCGGGTGTGCTGCTGGCCACCGCGATCCGCATGGTCGAGGTCGGCGCGTTGCGCGCGATGGCCCGCGCCACCCGGTCCGACGCCGCGGTCCTGGTCCTGACGGCCGTCGCCACGCTCGTCCTCGACCTCGTCCAGGCGGTGATCATCGGTCTGGTGGTGGCCGGCGCGCTGGCCCTGCGGGCGGTGGCCCGCCAGGCCCGGATGGACCGGGTGGACCTCCGCCCCGACCTGCCCGGCGACCACAGCGACGAGGAGCACGCGCTGCTGGCCGAGCACATCGTCGCCTACCGGATCGACGGGCCGCTGTTCTTCGCCGGGGCCCACCGCTTCCTCCTCGAACTCTCCGAGGTCGCCGACGTCCGCGTCGTCATCCTGCGGATGTCGCGGATCACGACCATGGACGCCACGGGCGCCCTGGTGCTCAAGGACGCCGTACGGAAGCTCAACCGGCGCGGCATCACCGTGCTGGCCTCCGGAATCCGGCCCGGTCAGCGCCGCGCGCTGGACGCCGTCGGCGCCCTGGACCTCCTGCGGCCCGACGGGCGGGACCACGCCACCACCCCGGAGGCCATCGCGGCGGCCCGCGCCCGGCTGCACACCGCCGGGGTCGTGCCCGGCGCTCCGGCCCCCGCCCCCGTCGTGCCCGGGGAGGTGCCCGGCTCATGACGGACCGGCTCGAAGCCCTGCCCCTGCGCCACGTACTGACCCTGCCCACGATGGGCGCCGCCGTCCGCACGGCGCGCGAGACCACCGAGCAGGTGCTGGTCGAATGGGGCATCGGCCTGAACCACCCCAGCGTCGGCCCGGCCCTGCTGATCCTCAGCGAGCTGGTGACCAACAGCGTCCGGCACGCGGCCGTGCTGTCCCCGAACGTGACCGTGCTCTACGCGGCGGGCCCGGACACCTTCGCGTTCGGCGTCCACGACCGCCACCCGTACCGGCCCGCCCTGTACTCACCGGCCGTCGTCGCGGGCGGCGGCCTGGCCACGGTCGCCGAACTCACCCTGGGCCTCGGGGGCACCGCCGTCGTGCGCGACGACGCGGACGGCCTGGGCAAGAGCATCTGGATCACCGTGCCTCTGCAGAGCACGGGAAGCACGAGCAAGGACGCATGATGACCGAAATGATCGTGAAGGACAGCAACGGCACGGTCCTGGCGGACGGCGACTCCGTCACACTGACCAAGGACCTGAAGGTGAAGGGAACCTCCGAGACGCTCAAGCGCGGCACGCTGGTGAAGAACATCCGCCTCACCGGCAGGGCCGGCGAGATCGAGTGCAACACCAAGAAGGTCAAGGGGCTGGTGCTCCGGACGGAGTTCCTGAAGAAGGCCTGACGGGTCCGCCCCGGCCCCTGTCCGTGCCCCGCCCGGCCGGTTTCCCGACGGGCGGGGCACACGGCTGTCCGGCCGGGGCGGGGCGGTGGTCCGGCGGGGCGGTCCGTGGCGTTCCAAGTTTCTAACGTTGGCAATTCATGAGGTCAGCACGTCGGAGCGGACGCGCGAGGATGGCTTCATGGCGAAGAGTTTTGGGTGGACGCGATGCACGGGACACGCACGACCGCGACGGGCCGGCCGGACGGCCGGGGCCGAGGACGCGAGGCCGCTTCGATGAGTGCGCCGCTGTACCAGCTGAAGGCAGAGTTCTTCAAGACGCTCGGTCACCCCGTGCGGATCCGGGTGCTGGAGCTCCTCAGCGAGCGGGAGCACGCGGTGTCCGAGATGCTGTCCGAGATCGGCGTCGAGCCCGCCCACCTCTCGCAGCAGCTGGCCGTGCTGCGGCGGGCGAACCTGGTGGTCACGCGCAGGGAGGGCTCGGGCGTGTACTACTCGCTGGCCAGCGAGCAGGTGGCGGAGCTGCTGAAGGTGGCCAGGACCATCCTGTCGGGGGTCCTGGCCGGCCAGGCCGAGCTACTGGCCGACCTGCGCGCGGCGGAGCCGGACCGCCGCTAGTGCTGTGGCCGGTGAACCTTTCCGGCCACAGCACTAGGGCGACCTGGACCGCTGCCAGCCGCGCCGCCGCCGGCCGCGTTGCCGACCGGACCGCCGCCAGTGGTGTGGCCGCCGGTGGTCCGAGGTGGTGACGCGGGCCGTCGGCGTCACGCTCCGGGGGAGCGAACGGCTCCGGGGCCGGGGCTCAGGACCCGGGCGGCTCCGGCCCGGAGCCGCTCCACACGAGCGGCGGCCCGCTCATCGGTTCTGTAAAGATCCTCCCCAAGCACTAGTCTGATTCTTTTGCCTACCCATTACTCTTGTGGGAAGGCCACGCAGGGTGGCCATGGAGGAGTGAGATGAGGAGCAGCAACCCGGTCTTCTCGCGACGGGGCTTCAGCCGCGACAACGGATACGCGGGCTTCAACGCGGCGCCGCAGGCCGGGGCCCCCGCAGCGGGTGCCAACCCGTACGCGCAGGGCGCCGCCGCGAACCCGTACGCCACCAACCCCTACGCCCAGCCGGACACCCAGTACGGTGCCCCGCAGGCTCCGGCGCGCTCCGGCGCGATGACGATCGACGACGTCGTCACGCGCACGGCGATCACGCTCGGCACCGTGGTGCTCGGCGCCGCGCTCGCCTGGGCCCTGCTGCCGGTCGACGCGGCCAACCTCGGCAAGTCCTACGGCATCGCGATCGGCGCCGCGCTGGTGGCGTTCGTCCTGTCGCTCGTCCAGTCCTTCAAGAGCAGGCCGGTCCCGGCGCTGATCGTCTCGTACGCGGCCTTCGAGGGCGTCTTCCTCGGAGTGATCTCCAGCGCGGTCAGCACGTACATCGGACCGGGCGTCGTGGTGCAGGCGGTGATGGGCACCATGTGTGTCTTCGCCGGTGTGCTCCTCGCGTACAAGATGCGCTGGATCCGGGTGACCCGCCGCTTCTACGGCTTCGTGATGGCCGCCGCCGTCGGCTTCATGCTCCTGATGGTGGTCAACCTGCTGTTCACCGTCTTCAGCGGTGGTGACGGCCTGGGCTTCCGCAGCGGTGGCCTCGGCATCCTCTTCGGTGTCATCGGGATCATCCTCGGCGCCTGCTTCCTGGCGCTGGACTTCAAGCAGGTCGAGGACGGCATCGCGTTCGGCGCCCCGCGCGAGGAGTCGTGGCTGGCCGCCTTCGGCCTCACCATGACCCTGGTGTGGATCTACCTGGAGATGCTGCGTCTGCTCTCCATCCTGAGCGGCGACGACTGATCACCGCGCAGTACCGCAGCACGCGGTACCCGCACGACGGGAACGGCCCGCAGGCACAGTGCCTGCGGGCCGTTCCCGCTTCTGTTTCCGCTTTCCGGGCCCCTCGCGCGTGCGCGGCGGTTCTGTGCGGGGGCGGGCCGGTCCCTGCGGTGCTGGTCCTCATGGTGCCGGTCTCTGCGGCGCAGGTCCCCGGCGCCGGTCTCCGCAGCCGGGCGACGGCCCGTTGGCGGCCACCCCGCCGGGACGCGTAGGGTCGCGGAGTGCTCGATACGACCCCGCTGATCACCGCCGTGGACCGCTTCTCCGACCGGCTGCGCGCCGCCCCGCAGAGCCGTCTCCAGCGCGGCGCCGCCGCCGAGGCCCTCGCCACGGCCAGGGAGCTGGCGCTGCGGGCCCAGCGGATCGAGGCGCCGGACCGGGAGCCCCGGACCATGCCGGACGCGGGGGTCTTCGTGGTCGGCGACCAACTCGCCGTGGCGGGGCGCGATCTGGCGGTGGCACTGGAAAAGGCCCCGTCGACCGAGCTCGACGAGGCCGTGCGATTCGTGGCGGAGGCGGCTGAGCGGGCGTTCGCCTAGCCGGTGGCCGGTGGCCGGAGGGGGAGCCGGCAGCCGTGGTCGGTGGGTCCGGGGGACGGACCGAGGATCGGCGGGGGCGGTGGCCGGCGAGAGCCGTTCCGCCCGGGTGCCGGGGTGTCGGGGTGTCAGAACGAGGCGATGACGCGGTCGGCGAGGATGTAGACGTTCTCCTTGCCGCAGGAGAACGTCAGCGCGTACGCACCGGAGACGCCGGAACCGCCCAGCAGCACCGGGTGCTCGCCCGAGAGCAGCGATTCGGACAGCCGCTCGGCCGTCTCGCGGTGACCGGGGGTCATGCAGAGCGTGGTGCCGTCGGCGAAGACGTAGACATCGAGGGTGCCGAGCGGGCCGGGGCGCACGTCGGCGAGCTCCGTACGGCTGTCGGCGAGCTCTTCCAGGCGGTTGACGGTGCGTTCGTGGTCGGTGACGACCGGTGTCTGCACCGGTACGAAGTCCGGGTGCGAGGGGTGACGGCGGCGGGCCGCGGCCAGCTCGGGGGAGTCCTCGGCGAACTCCGTCGCCCCGGTCAGCTCCGTCATGTCCGAGAGTCCGGTCAGCTCCGCCAGCTCCTCCAGGGCCTCGGTGGCGTCGAGGTCCATCGCGTCCAGCCCCGCGAAGTCCGCCTGCCGGGGCAGGAAGAACGGCCCCTCCTCCCCTGTGCCGGCCGAACCGCCCAGCAGGGACGGGGCGTCGGCGGCGTCACGGGCCTCCTGGGAGGCCCAGAAGGCGCGGGCCTCGGCGAGTTCGCGCTCGCGCTCCTCGGCGAGCGCCTCGGCGACGGCCGCGCGTATCTCGGCGACGGGGGTGATGTCACCGCGGTTCTGCGCGGGCACGGTGGCGCCCTGGACACGGGCCGCGGCCAGCTCCGTACGGAGGGCCGAGACCTGCTTGCGCAGCCCGTGAGCAGCGTGCAGAGCAGCAGCGCCCACGGCCGTGGCGGCGGCGGTGGTCAGCAACAGGGCAAGAGGCATGGCGCTCACACATACTCCCGGTTTCAATCGATCCCCCGACTTCCTACCTCAGCTTGTCCCCTACCTGCGCCCTGTGTCAGTGCATTACGTCACGAATTGGACAGGTCTTTGGGCCCGAGGTTTAACCCGGGTGTGGGTGTGACCTGCGGGAATGACTCTCCCCCAGGAGATAGGTCACATCCTGGGGGAGATTCGGTCACGGTCGGGGCTCGGAAGCAGCCACTTCGCGCTCCGGAGATCGGCCGAAAGCCATGCCCTCCAACGAGAAACGTGAGCCGGGCCGACTAGGGCCTCAGCTCAGCCGCGCGTGTTCGTTGGTCGCGTTCGCTTCGTTTCCGCTGCGGGCAGGTGCCGTCCTCGTTCCTCGGACGACCCCTACCCTCCGCTGCACCTCAGCTCAGCCGCGCGTGTTCGTTGGTCGCGTTCGCTTCGTTTCCGCTGCGGGCAGGTGCCGTCCTCGTTCCTCGGACGACCCCTACCCTCCG
>NZ_JBSFFY010000017.1:0-64499 GCF_053596315.1 Streptomyces sp. NPDC001732 | reverse complement strand
GCTGCACCTCAGCTCAGCCGCTCGATGACCATCGCCATGCCCTGGCCGCCGCCCACGCACATGGTCTCCAGGCCGAACTGCTTGTCGTGGAACTGCAGGCTGTTGATCAGCGTGCCGGTGATCCGGGCGCCGGTCATGCCGAAGGGGTGGCCGACGGCGATGGCGCCGCCGTTGACGTTGACCTTCTCCAGCGGCAGGCCGAGGTCGCGGTAGGACGGGATCACCTGGGCGGCGAACGCCTCGTTGATCTCGGCCAGGTCGATGTCGTCGATCGTCAGCCCGGCCCGCTTCAGCGCCTGCTTGCTCGCCTCCACCGGTCCGTACCCCATGATCTCGGGGGAGAGGGCGGAGACGCCGGTCGAGACGATCCGGGCCAGCGGGGTCAGGCCCAGCTCGCGCGCCTTGGTGTCGGACATGATCACGAGCGCGGCGGCGCCGTCGTTGAGCGGGCAGCAGTTGCCCGCGGTGACCAGGCCGTCCGGGCGGAACACCGGCTTCAGGCCCTGCACGCCCTCCATGGTGACGCCCGCGCGCGGGCCGTCGTCCTTGGCGACGACCGTGCCGTCCGGGGTGGTGACCGGGGTGATCTCGCGCTCCCAGAAGCCGTTCTTGAGGGCTTCCTCGGCGAGGTTCTGCGAGCGGACACCGAACTCGTCCATGTCCTGGCGGGTGACGCCCTTGAACCGGGCCAGGTTCTCCGCGGTCTGCCCCATCGCGATGTACGCGTCCGGGACCAGGCCGTCCTCGCGGGGGTCGTGCCAGTCGGTGCCCGCCTGCTCGGCGCGGGCCGCAGTACGGGCCTCGGCCTCGGCGAACAGCGGGTTGTGCGTGTCCGGCAGGCTGTCGGAGTTGCCCTTCGCGAAGCGGGACACCATCTCGACACCGGCCGAGATGAAGACGTCGCCCTCGCCGGCCTTGATGGCGTGCAGCGCCATCCGGCTGGTCTGCAGCGAGGACGAGCAGTAGCGGGTGATCGTGCAGCCCGGGAGGTGGTCCATGCCCATCTGCACGGCGATGATCCGGCCCAGGTTGTTGCCCTGCTCGCCGCCCGGCAGACCGCAGCCGAGCATCAGGTCGTCGATGTCCTTCGGGTCCAGCTCGGGCACCTTCGCCAGCGCGGTCCGGATGATCGTGGCGGTCAGGTCGTCCGCGCGCAGGTCCTTCAGCGAACCCTTGAAGGCCCGGCCGATGGGGGAACGGGCGGCAGAGACGATCACGGCTTCGGGCATCACGCGGCTCCATGAGGGCTGGAAGGCGGGTTCTGACAGGTGCTGACTTGGAAGTTACCTGTACGTAAGGGCTGGGTCACCGGGGAGTGCATGTGATGCCGACCTCTTTTCTAAGCGACCGCTCAGTCGATCAATTGGCCGGGAGATTGCGCGGTTCTCCGCACGCTCTCCCGTCCTTCTTTCCGTCCGTTCCCCCGTCCGTCTCCCCACCCGTTCCCCTACCCGTCTCCCCACCCGTTTCCCCGTCTGTCGCCCCTGTTGTGGCGTGCGGGGCCTCCTCGGCGCCCCTCGCGGCTTCCGCCTTCTCGATGGCCTCGTCGCGCGGCTCCGGCTCGGGATGGGGGTCCGTGGCCGCGGGCAGGCGCCGCCGCCTGCGCTGCTTGAGGAGTGCCCAGGGCGCCCGCGCCCCCGTGACCTCCGTACCGGCCTCCTTGGCCGCCTGGGAGGCCGCCTCGGCCACCGGCAGCATGTCCCCGCGCCGGGCCCCGTCCAGCCGCTCGGACTCCGGCCACAGCCCCAGCGCCGCGCAGAGCGTGGGCAGCACCGCCATCGCCGCCGTGGCGTAGCCCTCCGCCGACGGGTGGTAGTTGTCCGGCCCGAACAGCTCCCGGGGATTCGCCTCGAACTCCGGCCCGAGCAGGTCGCCCAGCGACACCGTGCGCCCGCCCTGCTCCACCGAACCGATCGTCTGGGCCGCCGCCAGCTGCCGGCTCACCCGCCGGGCCAGCCAGCGCAGCGGCTGGTAGACCGGCTCGATCGTGCCCAGGTCGGGGCAGGTGCCGACCACGACCTCCGCACCCGCGGTGCGCAGTCTGCGCACCGCGGTGGTCAGACAGCGCACCGACTGGGTGGCCGGGATCCGGTGCGTGACGTCGTTCGCGCCGATCATGATCACGCACACGTCGGGCGTACGGGAGGTGTCGGCGAGCAGCAGCGAGACCTGTCGTTCCAGATCGTCCGACCGGGCGCCCGGCTGGGCGACGTTGCGCAGATCCACCGGTCGTTCGGAGACTGCCGCGAGCCCCGACGCGAGCAGCGCGCCCGGTGTCTGTCCGGCCCGGCGCACCCCCTGTCCGGCCGCCGTCGAGTCGCCCAGCAACCCCAGTTGCAGCGGCTCCGCGGGTCCGGCGAACGCCACCCCGTACCGCCCGTCGGCGCTCGGCGGGACCGGTGCGATGCCACCGCCCACCTGCCGTTTCGCCAGCTGGACCTCCGCCAGCAGGACGCCCACCGCCGCCGCACCGAGCAATCCGATGCTGCCGCCGCCGTAGGCCGCGCCCGCCGCGATCCGCCGTGCCACCCTTGCTCTTGACACAGTCCGGTCCACCTCCTCGTCGCCGTACCGCCGTACATAGAGCTAACTGCCCCGCGGTGGCCGTCGCTCAATCGCTTCGCCCAATCCCGTGCCCGTGCGCATACCCTTGCCGCACCATCACGGAGACCCCGGAGTACACGGTGCAATTCCACGATTCGATGATCAGTCTCGTAGGCAATACCCCGCTGGTGAGGCTGCGCAGTGTGACGGCCGGCATTCAGGCGACGGTCCTGGCCAAGGTCGAGTACTTCAACCCCGGCGGTTCGGTCAAGGACCGCATCGCCCTGCGCATGATCGAGGCCGCCGAGCAGAGCGGCGAGCTGAAGCCGGGCGGCACCATCGTCGAGCCGACCAGTGGCAACACTGGCGTCGGCCTGGCGATCGTCGCCCAGCAGAAGGGGTACAAGTGCATCTTCGTCTGCCCGGACAAGGTGTCCACGGACAAGATCAATGTGCTGCGCGCCTACGGCGCCGAGGTCGTCGTCTGCCCGACGGCCGTTGACCCCGAGCATCCCGACTCCTACTACAACGTCTCCGACCGGCTGGTCCGGGAGACGCCGGGAGCCTGGAAGCCCGACCAGTACTCGAACCCCAACAACCCGCGCTCGCACTACGAGACCACCGGTCCCGAGCTGTGGGAGCAGACGGACGGGAAGATCACCCATTTCGTCGCGGGCGTCGGCACGGGCGGCACGATCAGTGGCACCGGCCGCTACCTGAAGGAGATCAGCGGCGGCTCGGTGAAGGTGGTCGGCGCCGACCCGGAGGGCTCGGTCTAC
The DNA here is from genome assembly GCF_053596315.1 of Streptomyces sp. NPDC001732. NCBI lineage: Bacteria > Bacillati > Actinomycetota > Actinomycetes > Kitasatosporales > Streptomycetaceae > Streptomyces > Streptomyces sp. NPDC001732. Next base: position 61,176 of record NZ_JBSFFY010000017.1, on the reverse strand, counting down.
TCCGGCGGCTCCGGGCGCCCCTACCTCGTCGAGGGCGTCGGCGAGGACTTCTGGCCGAGCGCCTACGACCGCACGGTCACGGACGAGATCGTCCCCGTGTCCGACAAGGACTCCTTCCAGATGACCCGCCGCCTCGCCAAGGAGGAGGGCCTGCTGGTCGGCGGCTCCTGCGGGATGGCGGTGGTCGCCGCCCTGGAGGTCGCGAAGCGCCTGGGACCGGACGACGTGGTCGTCGTCCTGCTGCCGGACAGCGGACGCGGATACCTCAGTAAAATTTTCAACGACGAGTGGATGGCCGACTACGGCTTCCTGGAGGACTCCGGCCCCTCCGCGCGCGTCGCGGACGTGCTGGACCACAAGGAGGGCCCGATCCCGACGCTCGTCCACATGCACCCCGAGGAGACCGTCGGCGAGGCGATCGACGTGCTGCGCGAGTACGGCGTCTCGCAGATGCCGATCGTGAAGCCGGGGGCCGGACACCCGGACGTGATGGCCGCCGAGGTCGTCGGGTCCGTGGTGGAACGGGAGCTGCTCAACGCGCTGTTCGCCCAGCGCGCCTCGCTCTCCGACCCGCTGGAGAAGCACATGTCGCCGCCGCTGCCGCAGGTCGGCTCCGGCGAACCGGTCGAGGACCTGATGGCGGTGCTCGGCGGCACGAACACGGCGGACGCGGCGATCGTGCTGGTGGAGGGCAAGCCGAAGGGCGTGGTCAGCCGCCAGGACCTGCTGGCGTTCCTCGCCAAGGACGCGTCGGCCGGCAAGGCGTAGGGCGCGTCCGAGTGCCCCCGGAGCCCGGCCCCTCGGGGCCGGGTCTGCGGGAGCGGCTCTCGTGGGAACGGTCCTCGGGGCCACGGCTTCGCGAGAACGGTACGAGCGCGACACGTGCGCGCAGCACCGGCTTAACACGAGTCCGGCAGAGTGACGGGTGTCGACGGGGGAGACCCGTCGGCACCCGATACGGCGACACCGGACTACGGAGCGGCTCCCGGACCTCCACCGTCGCCAGGACGCGGCGCACCGGTACCGACCCGGGCCGCGTCCCTCGCGGGGACCGCCGTCGTCCCGCCCCCCGGCAGGCCGGGGGTGCGGCGGTCCCCGCGACACACCCGTGCGCGGGGACGGGGCGGCCGGTCGCCCGCCGTCGGGGTACGGCCCGCCCCGCCGGGCGAGGTGACGCCGACTCAGTCCTCCCAGCCCGAGGCCGGGCGCCCGGACCGGTGGTGGAGGAACGGCCAACTTCGGGCGGCGTGCACCGCGTTGACCGCGACGATCCCCAGCCAGGCGACGATCAGACCGCCGGTGCGGGCCGTCTCCGCGCCGATCGCCGAGAGCGGGACGGCCAGGACCAGCGAGACGATCGCGAAGCCGTAGCGCTCGGCGAAACCGCCCAGGGGATGCGGCGGTTGCCCGCCCCTGGCGAGGTTCACCCGCTGCTCGGCGAGATGGCGCCGGACACGGCGGTCGAGCGTGCTGTCGAGCCGGTGCTCGACCTTCTCCAGGAAGGACTCGACGAGCGCGGACTCGTACTCCGAACCCAGCTCTTTACGGGTTTGCAGGGCTGCGTCGAGCTCGCTTCCGAGCTCGGAGTCTCCGGCTTTCATGCCCCTCACGCTAGGAGCCGACGGCCGCACGCGCAGTGGGGCTGTCCCCCCTCTTTTCCGGGGGAACGCCTCACGGAGGGAGCCGACGGGAAACCTGGAAAGTCGTCCGTAACATCCGCCATCGCCGGTGCGTGTACCTGATGAGAACAGTGCCTGGGCGGTGTACAGCTCCCGGGTGATGACAGTTCCTGGGCGATGACAGTTCCCGGGTGAGGAACGGACGGAGGACGATGCTGAGGGGGGCCGAGGATTTCGACGCGTTCTACACGGCCACGGCCAAGCGGCTGGTCGCCACCGTCTACGCGACGACCGGCGATCTGGCGGAGGCGGAGGACGCGGTGCAGGAGGCGTACGTACGGGCGTGGCAGCGCTGGGACCGCCTGGTGCGCGAGGGCGACCCGCTCCCATGGGTGCGGACGGTGGCGGTCCGGCTGGCGATCAGTACTTGGCGCAGGACGCGCAACCGGGTCCGCGCGCACTTCCGGCACGGTCCGCCCGCGGACGTGCCCGGTCTCTCGGCGGACCGGGTGGCGCTGCTGGCCGCGCTCGGCGAGCTGAACGCCGAGCAACGCCGGGCCGTGGTCCTGCACCATCTGCTGGACCTGCCGGTGGAAGAGGTGGCGCGTGAGACGGGAGTGTCGAACGGTGCGGTACGGACCCGGCTCCACCGGGCCCGCAAGGTGCTCGGCGAGCGGCTGGCCGATCCCCTTGTCACCGCCGGGAGAGTGGGGAGCGCCGACCATGGCTGAGGTCGAGGAGCTGCTGGACGGTGCCGTGGTGCGGCTCCCCGCCGCCGAGGAGATCCGGCGGCGGGGGCAGCGGCGTCGGGCTCGCCGCAGAGCGGGTGCGGCGGCACTGTGCACGGCCGCGCTGATGGCCGCCGGGGCGTGGGCCCTGCTGCCGGGCGGCACGGACGGGCCGGACCGGCCGGACGGGCGGGGCACCGTGGCCATCGCGCCGGACAACCCGTTCCGCGAGAACGGTGTGGTGACCCTGCCCGCGAAGGAGGTGCCGCTGGACGACGTGTGGCACTGGAAGGGGAACGAGGGGCGGCCCGTCGACTCCGACGCCCGCGGCGACCTCCTGAACCGGGCGGGAATCGGCATGTTCTGCCAGAGGGCGTTCCCGGGTACGCCCTCGGGGACGGACCCGGTCGACCGGATCGGCTACACCGCGGAGTACCGGGGCGTGCGCAAGGCCGTGGCCCGGCGGTGCCTCGTCGAGTACGGCGACGAGGCCACGGCCCGGGACGAGTTGAGGACGGTGCTCGCCGGACTGGACGCGGACGGCCTGAGCCGTACGGAGGGCGCATCGCAGGACGTACGGGAAGGCGCGGCGGCCCCGGAGACGGTCACCGCCTGGTCCGGGAAGGTGTCGGGCGGCCATACGCTGCGGGTCTTCACACAGCGCTGGAAGTCCTGGGTCTCGGTCGTCGAGGTCCTGGACGGTGACTCCTGAGCATCGGGTTCCGGGGCCGGGCCGGGGTTCCTGGTCCGGGTTCCGGTGGCCCGGCTGCATATGGACATGCAGATGCCATGCTGGCTGAATGGATTTGTCGGCGCCGGATCATGGTGCGCCGGATCGACCGAGGGGACAGCATGAGCGGGAGCGGCCCGGCCGCGCGGTTGCAGCAGCTCTTCGAAGGGCGCCGGCTCACACCCACCCAGCGCCGCATCGCGCACTCGATGGTGCGCAGGGCCGGGGACGTGCCGTTCCTGTCGAGCGTGGAGCTGGCCGAACTCGCCGGGGTCAGCCAGCCGTCCGTCACCCGGTTCGCCGTGGCGCTCGGCTTCGACGGCTACCCGGCGCTCCGCAAGCACCTGCGGGAGGTCGCTCCCGCCGAATCCGCGTCGGGGGACGGGGACGACGCGCACAACGAGTACCAGCAGGCGGTGCTCGGCGAGATCGAGAATCTGCGGCACCTGGCCGAACTGCTCGCCGACCCGGGACCCGTCGAGCGCGCGGGCAGACTACTGGCGGCCTCGCGCCCGCTGCCGGTGCTCGGGCTGCGGGCCGCCTCCTCGCAGGCGCGCGGCTTCGGGTACTTCGCGGCCAAGGTCCACCCCGACGTCCGGGTGCTCGACGAGGGCGGCAGCATGCTGCGCGACCGGATCGACGCCGTCCGGCGCGCGGGCGCCACCGCGCTGATCTGTTTCGCGCTGCCCCGGCACCCGAAGGAGGTCGTGGACGCCCTTGCGTACGCGCAGGAACAGGGACTGACCGTCGTATCGGTCGCGGACTCCGCCTTCGCGCCCGTCGCCGGACACAGCGACCTGCTGATCCCGGCCGCCGTCGGCACCGGGCTCGCCTTCGACACCGCGTGCGCGCCCATGCTGCTGGGCCGGGTACTGCTGGAGGCGATGTGCGACGCCCTGCCCGACGCGCAGGCGCGGCTGGAGGAGTTCGACGCGCGAGCGGCGGCACGGGGCCTGTTCGTCGAGTGACGGCCGCGGCGCCTTTGCCGTCGTCCGTCGCCCCGCGCCGCCCCCTGGGCTCGGTGTCGCCCCGGGGTTCCGCGTCGCCCCGGGGTTCCGCGTCGCCCTGGCGTTCGGCGCCGTTGTTCGCCGCTCCGTCGTCTTCCGGGTCGGGCACCCCGGCATTCCGCGTCGGCCGCTCCGGCGTTTCTCAGACACCGCTCATCTGCGGCCACTACCCTCCGGCCCCGACAAGCCCGACAGGAGGTCGGGGGACGCCGTGGAGAGACGAGGTACGGACGTGGGGCGCGGAGCGCAGTCGTTGGCGAGAGTGGCCGTGATCGTACGGGCCGGAGCCGCACCGCTGTGGTGGTCCGGGCTGCTCGCGGCGGCGATCGGCACACTGGTGCCGGGGGTCACCGGGCGCCGGATCGGGCTGCTGGCCGGGGCGGCGCTGTTCCTGATCACCGCCGCCGTGGTGGCGCTGGTGCGCGGCCGTCGGTACGCGGAGCTGGCCGGGGGCGCCACCCGTGCCGCACGGTCCGACTTCCTCCAGGACCGGGCCGTGACCGTACGCAACTGGCGGCGCGGGCACCGGTGGTGGCTGCTCGGGGCATTCCTGGCCGCCGTCGCCTGCGCGTTCCTGCTGCCCGGAGCCGGCGGGCTGGTGCTGGCCGGGGCCGGGGCCGGGCTCTGGATCAAGGCCGTCCGGATCGGCCGTCGCGAGCAGCGGGACGACGTCCTGTACTGGGTGCGGACCGACCGGGCGGAGCGCGGCCGGCCCGCGGGCAGACAGGTCGAGGAGTACCGGACCACCGGACCGATGGCGGGGGACGCCGCGTTCGGCGGGGCACCGCGCCGGAGCTGAGCCCCGGAGCCGAGCCCCGTCGTTCCCGGTCCGAGGGCGGGCCCGGGGCGGTCCGGGGGCGGGTCTCGGACACGGGCTCCGGGCGGTACCGGCGCGGGGCTGTTGACTACGAGTATTCAGACCTTCAGGATGTGAATAGGAGACTTACAGAAGCGAGGAGGCACCGCCATGTCAGGACCCCGCCCCGTACGGGCACCGCGCGGTACGGAACTGAGCGCCCTGGGATGGCAGCAGGAAGCCGCCCTGCGCATGCTGCAGAACAACCTCGACCCCGAGGTCGCCGAACACCCCGACAAGCTCGTCGTCTACGGCGGCACCGGGAAGGCGGCCCGCGACTGGCGCTCCTTCGACGCGATGGTGCGCACCCTGCGGACGCTCAAGCAGGACGAGACGATGCTCGTGCAGTCCGGGCGCCCGGTCGGCGTCATGCAGACGCACGAGTGGGCGCCGCGGGTACTGATCGCCAACTCCAACCTGGTGGGCGACTGGGCGAACTGGGAGGAGTTCCGCCGCCTGGAGGCGCTCGGGCTCACCATGTACGGCCAGATGACCGCCGGTTCGTGGATCTACATCGGCACCCAGGGCATCCTCCAGGGCACGTACGAGACGTTCGCCGCCGTCGCCGCGAAGAAGTTCAACGGGACGCTGGCCGGGACGATCACCCTGACCGCCGGACTCGGCGGCATGGGCGGCGCCCAGCCGCTCGCCGTGACCATGAACGACGGCGTCGCGATCTGCATCGACTGCGACCCGCGCGCCATCGAGCGCCGGATCGAGCACCGCTACCTGGATGTGCGCGCCGACTCCCTGGAGCACGCGCTCCAGCTCGCCGTCGAGGCCCGGGACGCCCGCAGGCCGCTCTCCATCGGCCTGCTGGGCAACGCAGCGGAGCTGCTGCCGCGGATGCTCGCCGAGGGCGCCCCGATCGACATCGTCACCGACCAGACCAGCGCGCACGACCCGCTGTCGTACCTCCCGCTCGGGGTCGACTTCGACGACATGGCCTCGTACGCCGCCGAGAAGCCCGCCGACTTCACCCAGCGCGCGCGGGAGTCGATGGCCAGGCACGTCGAGGCGATGGTCGGCTTCATGGACGCCGGGGCCGAGGTCTTCGACTACGGCAACTCGATCCGCGGCGAGGCCCGCCTCGCGGGCTACGACCGGGCCTTCGACTTCCCCGGCTTCGTGCCCGCCTACATCCGGCCGCTGTTCTGCGAGGGCAAGGGCCCGTTCCGCTGGGCCGCGCTGTCCGGCGAGGCGTCCGACATCCACAAGACCGACAAGGCGATCCTCGACCTCTTCCCGGAGAACGAGTCGCTGCACCGCTGGATCAGGATGGCCGGCGAACGCGTCCACTTCCAGGGCCTGCCCGCCCGGATCTGCTGGCTCGGCTACGGCGAACGCGACCGGGCCGGCGAGCGCTTCAACGACATGGTGGCGAGCGGCGAACTGGCCGCCCCGCTGGCCATCGGACGCGACCACCTGGACTGCGGCTCCGTGGCCTCCCCGTACCGGGAGACCGAGGCCATGCTCGACGGGTCCGACGCGATCGCCGACTGGCCGCTGCTGAACGCCATGGTCAACGTGGCGTCCGGGGCCTCCTGGGTCTCCCTCCACCACGGCGGCGGCGTCGGCATGGGCCGATCCATCCACGCCGGACAGGTGACCGTCGCCGACGGCACGAAGCTCGCGGGCGAGAAGATCCGCCGGGTCCTCACCAACGACCCGGGCATGGGCGTCATCCGGCACGTCGACGCCGGGTACGACATCGCGGAGTCGGTGGCCGTCGACAAGGGCGTGCGGGTGCCGATGAAGGAGGACGGCCAGTGAGCCTGCCGCCCGGCAGCGGCACGGGCACCGGGGCCGGCACGGGTGCCGGCCCCCGGCCCGGGGCCGGTGCGCCGTCGTTCCAGGACATGTGGCGGGAACTGCTGCCGGTCGGCCGGAACCGGGACAGCGGCGGCTACCGCCGCTACGCCTGGACCGGGGCCGACGCCGACTGCCGCGCCTGGTTCCGGGCGCAGGCCGAGACGCGCGGGCTCGCCTACGAGGAGGACCGGAACGGCAACCAGTGGGCCTGGCTCGGCGACCCCCTGGCCGGGGACGCCGTCGTCGCCGGATCGCACCTCGACTCCGTGCCCGACGGCGGCGCCTTCGACGGACCGCTCGGGGTGGTCTCCTCCTTCGCCGCGCTCGACGAACTCCGCCGCAGGGGAGTGGAGTTCACCCGGCCGCTGGCCATCAGCAACTTCGGCGACGAGGAAGGGGCCCGGTTCGGCCTCGCCTGCGTGGGCTCCCGGCTCGCCGCCGGACAGCTGACCGTGGAGGCGGCCCACCGGCTCCGCGACGGCGACGGCATCACCCTGCCGCAGGCCATGGAAGCGGCCGGACACGACCCCGACACCATCGGCCCGGACCCCGAACGGCTCGCCCGCATCGGGGCGTTCGTCGAACTCCACGTCGAGCAGGGACGTGCCCTCGACCTCACCGGCGACCCGGTCGGCATCGCCTCCGCGATCTGGCCGCACGGGCGCTGGAGGTTCGACTTCCGCGGCGAGGCCAACCACGCGGGCACCACCCGTCTCGCCGACCGGCGCGACCCCATGCTCACGTACGCCGAGACCGTGCTGGCCGCCCGCCGCGAGGCGGAACTCGCCGGTGCCGTCGCCACGTTCGGCAAGGTCTCCGTCGAACCGAACGGTGTCAACGCCATCCCCTCCCTCGTCCGGGGCTGGCTCGACTCCCGCGCCGCCGACCAGGACGCCCTCGACACGGTGGTCACCGGCATCGAGCGGGCCGCCAGGGAACACGCCGAGCGGGCCGGGATCGACCTCGACGTCGTACGGGAGTCCTTCACGCCCGTCGTCGAGTTCGAGCACGCCCTGCGCGACGAACTCGGCAGGATCCTCAAGGGCCGCAGCGGTGACGGCCGGGCGGTCCCCGTCCTCGGAACCGGCGCCGGACACGACGCGGGTATTTTGTCCGCTTCGGTCCCCACCGCCATGCTGTTCGTACGGAACCCCACCGGCGTCTCGCACTCGCCGGCCGAACACGCGGCCGAGGACGACTGCGTGGCCGGAGTGGTCGCACTCGCCGACGTACTGGAAGGTCTCGCGTGCAGCTGACAACGGAACCGACGGGCCGGCCCGTCACCGTGACGTACTGGTTGTCCCACGCCTGGCTCGGCACCCATGTCGAGCCGGGCGTCGCCCTGGACGTCTCCGAGGGGCTGATCGTGGGCGTCCGCACCGGCGTCGCCACTCCGCCGCCGGGCGCCACCGTGCTGCGCGGGCTCACCGTCCCCGGGCTCGCCAACACCCACTCGCACGCCTTCCACCGGGCCCTGCGCTCCACCGTCCAGGTCGGCTCCGGCACCTTCTGGACCTGGCGCGAGACCATGTACCAGGTCGCCTCCCGGCTCACCCCCGACTCGTACTACGACCTCGCCCGTGCCGTGTACGCCGAAATGGCGCTGGCCGGCATCACCGCGGTCGGCGAATTCCACTATCTGCACCACGCGCCGGGCGGCACCCCGTACGACAACCCGAACGCCATGGGCGAGGCCCTGATCGCGGCGGCGGGCGAGGCGGGCATCCGGATCACCCTGCTGGACACCGCCTACCTCTCCGCCGGATTCGGCGAGCGCGCCGGCCGGTACCAGCCGCCCGGCCGGCACCAGCTGCGCTTCTCCGACACCACCGCGGACGCCTGGGCCGAACGCGCCTCGCTCCTCAAGGGCGGCGACCACGCCCTGATCGGCGCGGCCGTCCACTCCGTGCGCGCCGTGCCCGCCGAGCAGCTCGCCACCGTGGCCGCCTGGGCCGAGGAGCGGCAGGCCCCGCTCCACGTCCACCTCTCCGAGCAGACCGCCGAGAACGACGCCTGCCTCGTCGCCCACGGGCGCACGCCCACCCGGCTCCTCGCCGACCACGGCGTCCTCGGCCCCCGCACCACCGGCATCCACAACACCCACCTCACCGGCGAGGACATCGCACTGCTCGGCTCCTCGTCGACCGGCACCTGCATGTGCCCCACCACGGAACGCGACCTCGCCGACGGAATCGGCCCGGCCGTCGCCCTCCAGGAAGCGGGCTCGCCGCTCTCCCTGGGCAGCGACAGCCACGCCGTGATCGACCTCTTCGAAGAGGCGCGCGCGATGGAGCTCGACGAGCGCCTGCGCACCCGGACCCGGGGCCACTGGACGGCGGCGGCCCTGCTGCGCGCCGCGACCGTCGACGGCCACGCCGCGCTCGGCCGGCCCGAGGCGGGCATCATCGAACCCGGCGCCCCCGCCGACCTGGCGACCGTCGCCCTGGACTCCGTCAGAACAGCGGGACCGGCACCCCGGCTCGCCGCCGAAGCGGTCGTATTCGCCGCCTCCGCGGCCGATGTGCGGCACACGGTCGTGGCGGGCCGGCACATCGTCCGCGACGGGCGGCACACGCTCGTCGAAGACGTCCCCGCGGCGCTCGCCTCGGCCATCGCGGCCCTGCACAGCTGAGAGCCCGGCGGGCGGCCTCCGATCGGGCGGCCACCCGCCGGACCCCGACATCCGCCCCCCGCAAGGAGAGCAACCACCCGATGACGACGACCGCCATCACCAACATCGCGAGCCTGGTCACCAACGACCCCTCCCTCCGAGCGGATTCCCCCCTGGGCCTGGTCCGGGACGCGGCCGTCGTCATCGAGGGCGACCGGGTCGTCTGGGCCGGTGAATCAAGCAAAGCACCCGCCACTGACAACGCCGTCGACGCGGGCGGCCGGGCGGCGATCCCCGGCTTCGTCGACTCCCACTCCCACCTCGTGTTCGCGGGCGACCGCACCGAGGAGTTCAACGCCCGGATGTCCGGCCGCGCCTACAGCGCGGGCGGCATCAGGACCACGGTCGCCGCCACCCGCGCCGCCACCGACGACGAACTCTCCGCCAACGTCGCCCGCTACCTCGCCGAGGCGCTGCGCCAGGGCACCACCACCGTCGAGACCAAGTCCGGCTACGGCCTCACCGTCGAGGACGAGGCGCGCGCCCTGCGCATCGCCGCCCGGCACACCGAGGAGGTCACCTACCTCGGCGCCCACATCGTCTCCCCGGACTACGCCGACGACCCGGCCGGCTACGTCGATCTCGTCACCGGGGCGATGCTCGACGCCTGTGCCCCGTACGCCCGTTGGGTCGACGTGTTCTGCGAGCGCGGCGCCTTCGACGGCGACCAGGCCCGTGCCGTCCTCACGGCGGGCCGGGCCAGGGGCCTGCACCCCCGCGTCCACGCCAACCAGCTCGGCCACGGCCCCGGCGTCCAGCTCGCCGTCGAACTCGACGCCGCGTCCGCCGACCACTGCACCCACCTCACCGACGCCGACGTCGACGCCCTGGCCCAGGGGAACACCGTCGCCACCCTGCTCCCCGGCGCCGAGTTCTCCACCCGCGCCGCCTGGCCCGACGCCCGTCGCATCCTCGACGCGGGCGCCACCGTCGCGCTCTCGACGGACTGCAATCCGGGCTCGTCGTTCACGTCCTCGATGCCCTTCTGCATCGCCCTCGCCGTACGCGACATGGGGATGACGCCGGACGAGGCCCTCTGGTCCGCCACCGCGGGCGGCGCGGCGGCCCTGCGGCGCACGGACATCGGCCGCATCGGCCCCGGGGCACGCGCCGACCTGGTTCTCCTCGACGCGCCCAGCCATGTCCACCTCGCCTACCGGCCGGGAGTTCCGCTGGTCCACGCGGTCTGGCGGCGGGGCGAGCGCGTCGTCTGAGAGCGGCCCCGGCCACCGGAGGCCCGATCGCCGAGGCATCCGGCCGCCGGAGGCCCGGACACGTGGAAGGACCCGCCCCGGCAAAACGAATTGCCGGGGCGGGTCCTTCCACGAGGGCCCGGAGAGCCGTGCGGACGCGGCGTCGCGGGGGAGGAGCGACGCGCCCGCTCACTCCTCCAGCGTCAGCCCCTTGCGGAGCTTGACCAATGTGCGGGTGAGCAGGCGTGACACGTGCATCTGGGAGATGCCCAGCTCCTCGCCGATCTCCGACTGCGTCATGTTGGCGACGAACCGGAGCGAGAGGATCGTCCGGTCGCGCCGTGGCAGCGAGGCGATCAGCGGTTTCAGGGACTCGACGTACTCGATGCCTTCGAGTCCGTGGTCCTCGTAGCCGATGCGGTCCGCCAGCGCGCCCTCGTGCTCGTCCTCCTCGGGCTTGGCGTCCAGCGAACTCGCGGTGTACGCGTTGCTGGCGGCCATGCCCTCGACGACCTCGTCGTCGGTGATGCCGAGGCGGTCGGCGAGCTCGCCCACGGTGGGCGAGCGGTCCAGTTGCTGGGCGAGCTCGTCGCCCGCCTTGGCCAGGTCGAGCCGCAGCTCCTGCAGACGGCGCGGGACGCGCACGGACCAGCTGGTGTCGCGGAAGAAGCGCTTTATCTCGCCGATGATGGTCGGCATCGCGAACGTGGGGAACTCCACGCCCCGGCTGAGCTCGAACCGGTCGATCGCCTTGATCAGGCCGATCGTGCCGACCTGGATGATGTCCTCCATCGGCTCGCTGCGGGAGCGGAACCGGGCGGCGGCGAACTTGACCAGGGCCAGGTTCAGTTCGACGAGCGTGTTGCGGACGTACGAGTATTCGTGGGTGCCCTCTTCGAGGGATGCGAGCCGGGCGAAGAGCGTCTTCGACAGTGCCCTGGCGTCCAGCGGCCCCACTTCGTCGTAGGGCGGGATCTCGGGAAGTCCTTCGAGGCCGTCGCCGTGGTCGTCGGCGACGGTGCGGCTGCCGGTGTCGTCGGGACGACCGGAGCTGCCGGTGGCGGTGCCGGTGGTGTCGACGGCGGTGCCGGTGGTGCTGATGTTGTTGCTGTTGCGCGTGCCGTCTTCGGCGTTCGCGGCGGGGAAGTCTGAGGGGGTCAGTCCCTGAGGACCTGCTGACGTCGCGTCGGGGGTACGCGGTCCGTCGAGCCGGGGTGACATGGTCTCCTCCATCGTTCTCGGCATATGGCTGCCGATGCCCATACGTGTTCCTGCGGTGAAGCGGCGCCTCCGAAGCCGGCCGTGTTTTTTTTGGGGTCCCCCTACCCTTACCCGCTCCGGACAGGCAGTTACAAGCGCCAATTGATGCTATATGTCCGGTTTGTTGAGGTCTTCGGGTATCGCGTGGCGCACAGAGCGCGTACTGTTTCAAGAACGTCAGAGGCAGCACATACGGATCTGCGCATGCAAAGGCGCAGCCAGTGACGAACGACGAAGAGGGACGGGCATGGACCGCGGGACGGTCGGCAGTGCGAACCGGGGGCGACTTCAGGTCGAGGCCCGGACCGAGGGACGCAGCGAGGTCGTGACGCCGGTGGGTGAGCTGGATCACCACACGGCGGACCTGTTGCGAGAACCCCTGGAGCACGCGGTCGAGCAGGGGCGGGTGCGCCTGGTGGTCGACTGCTCGCGCCTCGAATTCTGTGATTCCACCGGGCTCAATGTGCTGCTCGGTGCCCGCCTCAAGGCGGAAGCGGCCGGGGGAGGGGTCCATTTGGCCGGAATGCTGCCAGTGGTGGCGAGGGTCTTCGAAATCACCGGGGCCGAGGCGGTCTTCACCGTCCACGACTCCCTCGAAGCGGCCCTGGACGTGTGACCGCGACACGCGTCGCGACCCGGGTGTCCCATCCGTCGCCCGTGTCACGATCTGTTGCCCGTGTCACGTGATCCGCGTGGACGAAGTGGGTGTTGTCACGATTCGGCCGGGCAGAAGACATCCGGCGGCGCCACGGGTGACCCGCGCGCTCCACATCCGTACCTGTATCTGTACCTGCGACTGCGACTGTCACATTGTTTCGATGGCGACATGGTGAATCGGTGAGGTGAAACGCTGATGAGCACCACCCGGCAGCATCCGCCGGGCGACCTCGGCCGCGAGCCGGAGGACGTCGGCGTGGACGCACACCCGGACGCGGGCGCCGGTGCCGCCTCCTCCGAATCGGCCGAGCGGCAGTGGCGCACCCTGGCGTTGCGCGGCGTCAGCGGCATCGTGCCGACGGCCCGCGACTTCGCCCGCCAGGCGCTTCACGAATGGGGCTGGCTCCCCGCGACGAGCGCCGACGGCCGGGCCGCCGCCGAGGACGTCCTGCTGGTCGTCTCCGAACTGGTCACCAACGCCTGCCTGCACGCGGACGGTCCCGAGGAGATGCGCATCGCCTGCGCGGCGAAGGTACTGCGGGTGGAGGTCGTCGACTCGGGCGCGGGACAGCCCGCGCCGCGCACCCCGCACCGGGCGGGCCGGCCCGGCGGTCACGGCATGTTCATCGTCCAGCGGCTCTGTCTGGACTGGGGCGTCCTCCGGGTGCCCGGCCGGGCCGGGAAAACGGTCTGGGCGGAGCTGGCCGCCCCCGCGTAGAGCGCCACCCGTACTTCCCGCACCCCCAGGAGCGCGCCGGATCGGCGCGCTCTTTGTCTTCCCTCCTCAAGGTGCCGGGCGTACCTTGAGCGCCGATCTGATGTGTCGTCAGTAACTTGCGCCGGTACGGGACGGCGTGCCGCGACTCCGGGCGACTTTCGGTGACTTCCGGCGACTTCCGGCATGAGGGGAACTCAGAGGTGTCCTACCAGAAGCGAACAGCTATTGCGCTGGCGTCCGCGCTGGCGGGCACGGTGGTGCTGATGGCCGCCCCCGCCGCCCACGCCACGGTCGTGGACGTCGACTACAAGTGCAAAACCCCGATCGGCGACAAGAGCGCCGTGTCGCCCATCGACATCAAGAGCGTCAGGAGCGGCAGCGGTTACCGGCTCACGATGTCCTTCCAGAAGGGCGTCTCGTCCAGCCCCGTCGAACTGGGCAAGGGCGCGATGAATCCCAGCGCGGTGATCGAGGTGGGCGGTGCCGATCCGGGCCGGGTCCAGGTCTCCGGCCCGCCGAACTCCGCGGCCATACCCGCCAACACCCCCATCAAGATCAGCGACCTGTCGGGCACGTACACGCCGAAGAAGAGCGGCAAGGTCGACTTCACCGCCGGTGTGCTCACCATCAAGGCCCTGGGCACGACCACCACCTGCACCCCCGCCAACAACCCCGGCCCCTCGCTCCGGCTCGACGTGACGGCCGCCGGGGGCGGGAGCGGCACGGCGGCCGGCGGAGGCGGGAACGACGACCCGTCCGGCGGCCAGTTGCCGAAGACCGGTCCGCTCGACTCGGCCGTGGCGCTCGGCACGCTCGGCGGCACGGTGCTGCTGACCGGCGCAGCCGGGGTGCTGTGGCTGACCAGGCGGGGACAGGGGGCGGTGGGCCGCTGAGGGCCGTCCCGCCGGCCCGGCACCGCAGTCCGGGCGGACGCAACCGATACGCCCGCGTCCGGGCGGACGCAACCAGTACACCCGCGTCCGGGCAGCCGCGACCGGTACGTCCGTGCTCGGCACGCGACCGGTACGCCTGTGCCCGGCCCACGACCCAGCCGCCGCCGTCACGCACCAGGGAGCAGGGAGCCGCCCATGCCGCCGCCGACCGGTCACGCCGTCCGACTCGCCCTCGCCGTACTGCTGTGCGTCCTCGTCACGACCCCGGCGATGGCCGCCGCTCCCCGGGCGCCGTCACCCGCGGGCGACGCGTCGTGGACGGCGCGGCCCGCCGGGAGCGGCTCTGGAGGGGAGGGCGGCAGACCGTACTTCTACCTGGAGGGGCCGCCCGGCAGCGTCCTGCAGGACCGGCTCTCCGTCACCAACCCCGGCCCGTCCCCGGTCACCGTGCGACTGCGCGGCACGGACGGGCCCGATGCGACGGGCGCATCCGAGCCGGGCCCGAGAGCCACGCCCGGCGCGAGGGCCGACGACCTTCGTACGGGCGGCGGCAACGGGAAGCGCCCCGCCGGCGGCGGCACCGGTTTCGGGGCCTGGCTGCGCACCGCCGCCCCGGAGGTGACCGTGCCCGCCCGCACCCGCGCCGACGTGCCGTTCACCGTCACGGTGCCGGCCGGGGCGGTGCCGGGCGACCGCTCCGGCGCGATCGTCGTACGCGGCGGCGACCGCTCGGTGGAGGTGCGCGTCCGGCTGCGGATCGGCGGGCCGGCCGTGGCCGCGCTCACCGTCGAGGACGTCACCGTGTCCGGCCGGGCCATCCACTACACGCTGGTCAACCGGGGCAACACGGTCCTCGCCCCGAAAGTCGCCGTCCGGGCCGACGGGCTGTTCGGGACGTTGCTGCGGCGCGAGGCGCGCGCCCTGCCGATGCGGCTGCCGCCCGGCCGCCGCCTTGAGCTCACCGAGCCGTGGCGGGACACCCCCGCGCTGGACTCGGCGACCGTCCGGCTGCGCGTCACCGCGGCGGGCGGCGCGCACGGCGAGGCGACCGCCCGCGCGGCCTTCGTGCCGTGGGCGCCGCTGACCGGCGGCGCACTGCTCCTCCTGGCCGCCGTCGCCACCGGCGCGTACGCGTACCGGCATCGGCATCCACGCGGCCGGACGGCGGACGAGGAACGGACGGCGAATGAGGAACGGACGGCGAATGAGGAGCGGGCGACGGGGGAGGGCCGGGCGACGGGGGAGGAGCGGGCGACGGATGACGACCGGTCCGGGCGGGCCCCGCAGGACCAACAGCACTCCGGGACAAGGCATTCGGTGAAGACGGGAGTGGAATCGTGACTGGACAGGCCGGGTCGGCGGCACTCCGAAGGGGCGGTCGGCGACGGACCGCGGCGCTGCTCGTCGTACTGCTGCCCGTTCTGCTGCCCGCCCTCCTGCTGCTCCCCGCGACCGGGGCCGAAGCGAGGACGGCGGCCGTGGTCACGAGGGCGGCGGACGCGAAGCCCCTGGTCACGAGGGCGGCGGACGCGAAGCCCGTGGTCACCCTCTCCGCACGGCAGGCGGGCAAGGGCGGCGAGATCACTGTGAAGGGCCGCGGCTGGCGCCCGAACGCGTTGCTGATGATGCTGATCTGCGGCCGGTCCACGCCGGACCGCGGGGTGGTCGGCGGCACCAACTCCTGCGCCAACGCCGACGGCCGGGCCGTCACCACCGATGCCGGGGGCGGGTTCCGCAAGAAGCTGCCGGTCGCCGAACCGCCCGTGCCCTGTCCCTGCGTGGTGCACGTCGCCACCGTCACCGGCGAACGGGCCGATGCAGACGCCGTGTTCGTCGTCGCGGGCCATCCGACCGCCCCGCTGCCGAAGGAGGGCACAGGCGGCAGGCTCGCGGTGCTCGCCACCGCGCGGCTGGAGGGCGACAGCGGAATCCTCACCTGGTTCGGGGCCCCGCCCGCCCGGCGTCTGGTCCTCACCGTGGGCAACCTCGGCTCCGCCCCGGTACGGGATCCGGTCTTCGAGATCGGCACCGCGCACGGCCTCTTCGCGCCGCAGTGGGAGGAACGGCAGTGGCGCGGCACCGTCGCCTCCGGCCGCAAGGCACGGATCGAGCTGCCGGTGGAGCTGGCCGCGGGCGCCCACGGCGACTACCAGATCTCGCTCAGGTACGGCGGCAAGGTGCTGGTCGAGCAGCCGTGGGGGGTGGGCCGCCCCTGGGGGGTCACGCTCTTCTGGGTGCTGCTGTGCCTGGTCGTGCCCGCCGCCGTGTTCCGCATCGGCATGGCGGTCGTCGACAAGGTACGGCCCCGCTCCCCGCACGTCCCGGCCCGCACCCCGGCCCGCGCCGGGCGCCGCCGCCCGCGTCCGGCCGCCGCGACCACGAAGCGCCGCACGCCGGGTGCCACCACGAGCCCCCCGGCCGGGTCCGCCGACGACCCGGCCGCCACCACGGCCGCGCTGCCGTGGTTCACCCCGGATTCCGCACCGTCAGGGAACAGACCGACGACGAAGGGACAGACGTGAGTACGCAACGGAGGACGGTCGCGGCGGGAGTCGCGATGATGCTCGGCGGGGCGGGCCTGCTGCTGGCCGCGACCCCGGCCGAGGCCGCCGACATCTCGTACAGCACCGAGTGCATACCCCCGCCCATCTCCGGGCTGCCGCCCGTGCAGGGCACCACCGTGGTGCAGCTGACCGCGCCCGCCGAGGCCAAGGTCGGGGACACCGTCGAGGTGGTGTGGAAGACGGTCCGGGCCGCTTCCAAGAACCCCGACATGCTCGACCTGGACAAGGACACGGTCAAGCCGACCGGCACGATCAAGGTGGGCGGCGCGGCCACGGGCACCCTGCGGATGGAAGGACCGCGGCAGAACCCGCCGATCCCGAAGAACAGCGACATGGTGCTGTCCGACATGAAGGGCACGCTGAAGCTGGAGAAGGCCGGTGAGATCACGCTGACGCCGGACGCGTACGACATCAACGTCTCCAAGCCGATCTCCACGGACACCAAGTGCAGCCCGAAGGCGGCCGTGCAGCCGGGCGCGACCATCAAGGTCACCGAGGGCGGCGGCTCGACGACCACGGGCGGCACCAGCTCCGGCACCACCAGCGGCACGACGAGTGGTACGACGGGCGGCACCAGCTCCGGTTCCACCACCGGTTCCACCACCGCGGGCGGTACGACCTCCGGGACCACCGGCTCCGGCGGCACCACCTCGGCCTCCGGCTCCACCACGTCCGGCACCACGTCCGGCTCCGGCGGGGGCGACGGGCAGACCGACTTCCCGGGCAAGGAGGTCTCCGCCCACTTCACCTGCACGTCCCCCGGCCCGGCCGACATCGCCTCCAAGGTGACGATCGACGCCAAGAAGAGCGGCGGCAGCTACGCGCTCACGGTCAAGACGGCCAAGGGCGTGATGGACAGCCCGGCCGCCCTGCCGGCCGGTGCGCTCAAACCGTCCATGGACGTCACCCTGGGCGGCGCCGACAAGGGCTCGGTGAAGGTCACCGGACCCGCCAACACCGAACCGCTGGAGCAGGGCAAGCCCGTCGACCTGCCCGACATGACCGGCACCTACAAGCCGGGCGCGTCCGGCAAGTCCACGCTCAGCCCCGGCACCCTGACGATCGACGTCACCCTGGGTGCCTCGAAGATCAGCATCCCCTGCAAGATCAAGGGCGCGGTGAGCCCGTCGCTGGAGCTCGACACCACCGCCCAGGAGGGCGGCGCGTCCGGCTCCGCCACCTCGGGCTCCGCCGGGGCCACCGGCTCCGCGTCCGGCTCCGCGACCTCCGGTGGCGGACTGGCCGACACCGGGGCCGGGGACCACGGCACCCTGCGCGCCCTCGGTCTGGTCGCGGGTACGGCGATCCTGCTCGGCGGTGCCGTGTTCACCTTCACCCCCTGGCGCAGGCTGCGCGGCACCGCCTGAGCCGTACCCGTACCCGTACTCGTACGGAAGCCCCGGGGCCGCCGCACCGTACCGACGGCGCGGCGGCCCCGGAACGCACCGTGCCCGCGCCCTCCGGAGAACCGGAGGGCGCGGGCACGGGCGTACGACGCGGGGTCAGGACATCAGCGCATCAGCGCACGTCGCCCATGAGCTGGGTGACCTTCTTGCGGTACATCCAGATCGCGAACGCCGCGACGACCGCGAGGGCCGCCTCCAGGGCCACGATCCCCGTCCTGTTCAGGTCGAGACCCGCCAGCGACAGCAGGCTGGTGGTGCAGTCGCCCGCGGTGACGGCGAGGAACCAGACACCCATCATCTGGCTGCCGTACTTCGCCGGAGCCATCTTCGTGGTGACCGACAGGCCGACCGGGGAGAGGCAGAGCTCACCGACGGTCTGCAGGAAGTAGATCGACACCAGCCACATCGGGCTGACCTTGTCGCCGTCCGACGCGATGGTCAGCGGCAGCATGAAGACGAAGAAGGAGACACCGACGAGGAAGAGGCCCGAGCCGAACTTGACGACCGTGCTCGGCTCCTTGCCGCGCCGGTTCAGCGCCAGCCAGATCCAGGCGACGACCGGGGCCAGCGCCATGATGAAGACCGGGTTGATCGTCTGGTACCAGGAGGTCGGGAAGTTCAGGCCCAGCAGGCTGTTGGTGGTGGAGGACTCACCGAACAACGACAGGGTGGAGCCGCCCTGGTCGTAGATCATCCAGAACACGGCGGCGGCGACGAAGAACCAGATGTAGCCGGACATCTTCGACTGCTCGGTCTTCGACAGGTCGCGGTCGCGCTTGATCCGGGTCAGCACCGCGATCGGGATGATCAGACCGGCGACGGTGATCGGGACGAGCGCCCAGTTCAGCGTGTAGACGCCGGTGGCGACGAGCACGCCGTAGAAGACGGCGGCGACGATCAGCCAGATCAGGCCCTTGCGCAGGGTGGAGCGACGCTCCTCGGCCGACAGCGGCTTCGGGACGACACTGCTGCGCTCGCTGAGGTGCCGGGTGCCGATGAGGAACTGGGCCAGGCCCAGCGCCATGCCGACCGCCGCGAGGGCGAAGCCGAGGTGCCAGTTCACCTTCTCGCCGACGGTGCCGATGACCAGCGGCGCGGCGAAGGCACCGAGGTTGATGCCCATGTAGAAGACGGTGAAGCCACCGTCGCGGCGCGGGTCCTCCGGACCGTCGTAGAGGTGGCCGACCATCGTCGAGATGTTGGCCTTCAGCAGACCCGAACCGAGCGCGACGAGCGCCAGACCGGCGAAGAAGGTGCCGGAACCGGGCAGCGCGAGCGTCAGGTGGCCCAGCATGATGACCGAGGCCGAGACGGTGACCGTCCTGCGAGGACCCCAGACCCGGTCGCCGAACCATCCGCCGGGCATGGCGAGCAGGTACACCATCGCCAGGTAGATGGAGTAGATCGAGGTGGCCGTGGCCGCGTTCATGTGCAGGCCGGAGCCGGAGACCAGATAGAGCGGGAGCAGGGCCCGCATGCCGTAGAAGCTGAAGCGCTCCCACATCTCGGTCATGAAGAGAGTGGCCAGGCCGCGGGGGTGGCCGAAGAAGGTCTTCTCGGATCCAGAAGTACTGGCCGGGTCCTTCGTCAGGCTGGACGCCATGGTCGATCCTTGTGTGCTCGGGACGCGACGCCTTGTGAGCGTGGTGCGCCCGGTGGGGGGAGGCCGACACCGGCACGGACACGCCCCGCCCCCCGACGCCCCGGGGGAGATGTCGTCCCGACCGCCGTACTCGTCGAGGAGCCGGCGGAGGCGACGGGGGCCGACCGTGCCGGGATCCACGCCCGGTGCGCAGCTTCGCGTTCCGGGCCCGGCCACAGGTCATTCACTGACATTCGCGACTGGCGGGTACCAGCCGACAAACAAAAGAGACCCTCGGCGCTAAAAGCTGCCCAAGGGTCCTTGAGTGGTGCAACAGGCGTCGAGCAACCATACGACATGACAGTGCCGGAAATGAACGGACTTGAGAGATGGATCACAGGTTTCGGTGGAACCGTGCCCGCGCATTCGAAGGTTTCTCTCCCCTTATTCCGCAGACCCGCAGGGCTTTTGGACCACCTCCCGGCATCCGCCCCGCGCGGACTACCATCACTGCATGACCCGTGTACTGCTCGCCGAGGACGACGCGTCCATCTCGGAGCCGCTGGCCCGCGCACTGCGTCGGGAGGGTTACGAGGTCGAGGTCCGCGAGGACGGTCCGACCGCGCTCGACGCCGGCCTCCAGGGCTCGATCGATCTGGTCGTGCTCGACCTGGGCCTGCCCGGGATGGACGGGCTCGAAGTGGCCCGCAGACTCCGTGCCGAAGGCCACACCGTCCCGATCCTGGTGCTGACCGCCCGCGCCGACGAGGTGGACACCGTCGTCGGCCTGGACGCGGGTGCCGACGACTACGTCACCAAGCCCTTCCGCCTGGCCGAACTCCTCGCCCGCGTCCGGGCCCTGCTGCGCCGCGGCGCCACCGAACCCGCCCCGCAGCCCGCGACGCACGGCGTCAGGATCGACGTCGAGTCGCACCGGGCCTGGATGGGCGACGAGGAACTCCAGCTCACCGCGAAGGAGTTCGACCTGCTCCGGGTCCTGGTGCGCGACGCGGGCCGGGTCGTCACCCGCGACCAGCTGATGCGCGAGGTCTGGGACACCACCTGGTGGTCGTCGACCAAGACCCTCGACATGCACATCTCCTGGCTCCGCAAGAAGCTCGGCGACGACGCCGCCAACCCGCGGTACATCGCGACCGTGCGGGGCGTCGGCTTCCGCTTCGAGAAGAGCTGACGCCTCCGAGAGGAGCTGACGCCTCCGAGGAGAGCAGGCGTCTTTGAGGGGAGCTGACGCCACTGCGTCCGGGGGGACAGAGGAAGAGCCGGTGCCACGGCGCGAGCCGGAGGACCGGACCCGACCAGCCGACCTTTCGGGGCCGGCCGACCCACAGAAGCAACCATGCGCCGCAGACTGATCAATTCCACACTCGCCGTGGTGCTCGTGGTGATCGCCGTCTTCGGCGTCTCCCTCGTCATCGTCGAGACCCGCACCATCAGCAACAGCGCCCAGGAGAGCGTCGACTCGGAGGCGCTGCGCCTCATCAGCGTCGTCGAGAGCCGGCTCGCGGAGGACGAGCGGCTCCCCCCCGGCCTGCTCGCCCAGCAGATCGGCAGCAAGCGCTACGCACTGGTCAAGGTGCCCGGCCGGCCCGCGGTCGAGGTCGGCGAGCGCCCCACCGGCAGTGTGATCCGCGGCACGGCCGAGGGGGAGCACGGCGAGCGGGTCACCGTCGAGGAGTCCAGCTCCGCGGTCACCCGCGAGGTCGGCCGCACCCTGATGATCATCGGCGCGGTGGCCCTGCTGGCCATCGTCTCCGCCGTGCTCCTGGCGGTGCGCCAGGCCAACAGGCTGACCCTGCCGCTGACCGACCTCGCCGAGACCGCCGAACGCCTGGGCTCGGGCGACCCGAGGCCCCGCCACAAGCGGTACGGGGTCCCGGAGCTGGACCGGGTCGCCGACGTCCTGGACGCCTCCGCCGAACGGATCGCCCGGATGCTGACCGCGGAACGCCGACTGGCCGCCGACGCCTCGCACCAGCTCCGTACGCCGCTGACCGCGCTCTCCATGCGGATCGAGGAAATCTCGGTCACCGACGACCCGGACACGGTGAAGGAGGAGGCGAACATCGCGCTCACCCAGGTCGAGCGGCTCACCGACGTGGTGGAGCGGCTGTTGACCAACGCCCGCGACCCGCGCACCGGCTCCGCCGTCGTCTTCGACCTCGACGAGGTCGTCAAGCAGCAGATCGAGGAGTGGCGCCCGGCCTACCGGAGCGCGGGCCGCGCCATCGTCTGCTCCGGCAAGCAGGGGCTGCGGGCCATCGGCACCCCGGGCGCGGTCGCCCAGGTGCTGGCCGCGCTGATCGAGAACTCGCTGATGCACGGCGGCGGCACGGTCGCGCTGCGCACCCGGGTCACCGGCAACCAGGCGGTCATCGAGGTCACGGACGAGGGCCCCGGCGTTCCCGCCGATCTCGGCGCCCGGATCTTCGAGCGGGCGATCAGCGGCCGCAACTCCACCGGCATCGGCCTCGCCGTCGCCCGGGACCTCGCGGAGGCGGACGGCGGCCGTCTCGAACTGCTCCAGCAGCAGCCGCCGGTCTTCGCCCTGTTCCTCAGCCGGGTGGCCCGGAAACGACAGGAACCGGAACGCCCGGTGCGGTGACCGGCACGCCCTGTACGGGTTCCGCGACCATGGCCGGTACCGGCCGCCACCGCCCCGTACCGGCTACCGACTACCGGCGTACCGAATCCGCCCCGACCCGCGGCATGCGCTCCGTGCGGCGCTGCTTCAGAAAGCCCTCGGCGACCTGCACGGCCCCGCCCGGCGCGGTTTCGCCATCGGCGTCGGCGTCGGCGTCGGACAGGCGGTCCGCCGAGGAGCCGGCCTCGGAACCGGCCGGGGACGCCCCGTCGGGCCGGGGCCTCGCCTCGGGCAGCGCCTTGAAGACCCACGTCCGGTAGGACCAGAAGCGGAACATCGTCGCGATGCCGATCCCGAGGATCTTGAAGACATTGCTCTGGACCGGGCTGTCCCAGCCGAACCCGTACGTCGCCACGTACAGCACCCCGGACTCGATCACCGCACCCACCGCGCTGAACAGCAGGAACAGCGTCAGCTCCCGGGTGCGCCCGTTCTTGTCGCGGTCCCGGTAGGTCCAGTAGCGGAAGCCGAGGTAATTGCCGAAGACGGCGATCACGGTCGCCAGCAGACCGGCCCGGACCGTCGGGATGTCCGTGTACCGCCAGAGCAGGTTGGACACCCCGATGTTGACCACCAGACCGACCGCGCCGACCACGCCGAACTTGGCGATCTCCCGGGCCAGCAGATCCAGCCTGGCCCGCAGTGCGCCCCGTTCGCTCATGGTGATCGCTCAGCCCGTCTGTCGGTTACGTCAACCCGGTCATGCTAACCAGCCCGCCCGCGCCCCGCTCCGGACGCCGGGCGCGGTGTGGCGATGCTGTGACGCGACCGGGCGGGCCGGGCGGCCGGAGGGCGTCGTCGGAGGGCCGCCGGGGCGGCGGATACCCTGGAGGAGTGACGTTCCCGGTAGTCGGCATGGTCGGCGGCGGTCAGCTCGCCCGTATGACCCACGAGGCGGGCATCCCCCTCGGCATCAAGTTCAAGCTCCTCAGTGACACCCCCCAGGACTCGGCGGCCCAGGTGGTGAGCGAAGTCGTCGTCGGCGACTATCGCGACCTGGACACGCTGCGCGCCTTCGCGCACGGCTGCGACGTGATCACCTTCGATCACGAGCACGTACCGACCGAGCACCTGCGGGCCCTGGAGGCGGACGGCATCCCCGTGCGCCCGGGACCCGACGCGCTGGTGCACGCCCAGGACAAGGGGGTGATGCGCGCGAAGCTCAGCGAGATCGGCGCGCCCTGCCCCCGGCACCGCATCGTGAAGGACCCGGCCGACGTCGCGGCCTTCGCCGAGGAGACCGGCGGCTTCCCCGTCGTCCTCAAGACGGTCCGCGGCGGCTACGACGGCAAGGGCGTCTGGGTGGTCCGCTCCGAGGCGGACGCCGCCGACCCCTTCCGGGCCGGTGTCGCGGTCCTCGCGGAGGAGAAGGTCGACTTCGTACGGGAGCTGGCGGCCAACATCGTCCGCTCGCCGCACGGCCAGGCCGTCGCCTACCCGGTCGTCGAGTCGATCCAGGTCGACGGCGTCTGCGACACGGTCGTCGCCCCCGCCCCCGAGCTGGACGAGGCCCTGGCCGGCGAGGCCCAGCAGCTCGCCCTGCGCATCGCCGCCGAACTCGGCGTCGTCGGCCACCTCGCCGTCGAGCTCTTCGAGACGCGGGGACCCGACGGAAAGCCCGGCATCCTGGTCAACGAACTGGCGATGCGCCCGCACAACTCCGGGCACTGGACCCAGGACGGCGCGATCACCTCCCAGTTCGCCAACCACGTCCGGGCCGTGCTCGACCTGCCGCTCGGCGACCCCCGCCCGCGCGCCGCCTGGACGGTCATGTCCAATGTCCTCGGCGGCGACTACCCGGACATGTACCAGGCGTACCTGCACTGCATGGCCCGCGACCCGCAGCTCAAGATCCACATGTACGGCAAGGACGTGAAGCCCGGCCGCAAGGTCGGACACGTCAACACCTACGGCGACGACCTGGCGGACGTGCGGGAGCGCGCCCGGCACGCGGCCGACTACCTGCGAGGAACGATCACCGAATGACCTCCCCCGCCACCGCCGCGCCCCTCGTCGGCATCGTCATGGGCTCGGACTCCGACTGGCCCGTCATGGAGGCCGCGGCCAAGGCCCTCGACGAGTTCGAGATCCCCTACGAGGTCGACGTCGTCTCCGCCCACCGCATGCCGCACGAGATGATCGCGTACGGCGAGCAGGCGGCGGAGCGCGGTCTGAAGGCGATCGTCGCGGGTGCGGGCGGCGCCGCCCACCTCCCCGGCATGCTCGCCTCGGTGACCCCGCTGCCGGTCATCGGCGTACCGGTCCCGCTGAAGTACCTGGACGGCATGGACAGCCTGCTCTCCATCGTGCAGATGCCCGCCGGGGTGCCGGTCGCGACCGTCTCGGTCGGCGGCGCGCGCAACGCGGGCCTGCTCGCCGCCCGCATCCTCGCCGCCCACGACGGCGAGCTGTTGGCCCGGATGCGGGAGTTCCAGCAGGAGCTGAACGACCAGGCGACGGAGAAGGGCAAGCGGCTCCGCAGCAAGGTCCAGGGCTCCGACTCCTTCGGCTTCGGGAAGTAGGGGCCGTGGAGCGGTTGGAGCGGGCGAGGGAACTCCTCGCCGAGTACCCGGTCGTCGACGGCCACAACGACCTGCCGTGGGCGCTGCGCGAACAGGTCGGCTACGACCTCGACGCCCGTGACATCGCCACCGACCAGTCCGCCCACCTGCACACCGACATCCCCCGGCTGCGCGCGGGCGGCGTCGGCGCGCAGTTCTGGTCCGTCTACGTGCGGTCCGACATGGCGGGCGACGAAGCGGTCGCCGCCACCCTCGAACAGATCGACGTGGTCGCCGAGCTGCTGGACCGGTACCCCGCCGACCTGCGGCGCGCGCTCACCGCCGACGACATGGAGACGGCCCGCGCCGAGGGTCGCATCGCCTCCCTGATGGGCGCCGAGGGCGGCCACTCCATCAACAACTCGCTGGGCACCCTGCGCGCCCTGCACGCGCTGGGCGTCCGGTACATGACGCTCACCCACAACGACAACATCGCGTGGGCGGATTCGGCGACCGACGACCCGGGCGTCGGCGGCCTCTCGCCCTTCGGCCACGAGGTCGTACGGGAGATGAACCGCACCGGCATGCTGGTCGACCTCTCCCACGTGGCGGCCACCACGATGCGCGACGCACTGGACACCTCCACCGCGCCGGTGATCTTCTCGCACTCCTCGTCGCGCGCGGTCTGCGACCACCCGCGCAACGTCCCCGACGACGTCCTCGGCAGGCTCCCCGCCAACGGGGGCATCGCCATGGCGACCTTCGTGCCGAAGTTCGTCCTCCCGGAGGCCGTCGCCTGGACCCTGGCCGCGGACGAGAACATGCGCGCCCACGGCCTGCACCACCTCGACACCACCGCGCGGGCCATGAAGATCCACGCCGACTTCGAGGCGGCCCACCCGCGCCCGGTCGCCACCGTGGCGACGATCGCCGACCACCTCGACCACATGCGCGAGGTCGCCGGCATCGACCACATCGGCATCGGCGGAGACTACGACGGCACGGCCTTCCTCCCGGACGGCCTCCAAGACGTCTCCGGCTACCCGAACCTGGTCGCGGAGCTCCTCGGCCGCGGCTGGTCCGCCGCCGACCTCGCCAAGCTCACCTGGCGGAACGCGGTACGGGTGCTGCGCGACGCCGAGGACGTGGCGCGCGAGCTGCGCACCCGCCGCGGCCCGTCGCACGCCACGATCGAGCAGTTGGACGGCCCGGCCGACTGAGCCGCAACTGCCGTCAGCGAAAGGCGTGTGGGGCGCCCCTCCCGGAGGGGGCGCCCCACACGCCTTTTTCCCGGCCGGGTTCGGCCTCGGTTCAAGCTTCGGGCCTCAGTTCGAGCACAGACAGAACGGGTGCCCGGCGGGGTCCGCGTACACCCGGAAGGTCCGCTCCCGGTCCGCCGCGTCCAGCACGGTGGCGCCCAGCGCGAGCACCTCCTTCTCCGCCGCGTCCAGGTCCGGCACGGTCAGGTCCAGATGGAGCTGCTGCGAACCGTCCGGGGCCGGCCACTGCGGCGGTACGTGACCGGGCGCGGCCTGGAACGCGACGACCGCGCCCCCGGCCCCGGTCAGCTCCACCCAGTCGTCGCCGCCGCGCTCGACCTTCCCGCCGAGCAGCCCGGCGTAGAAATTCGCGAGCGCGACGGGGTCGACGCAGTCCAGGACGACGGCACCCAGTGTGGCGAGAGCCATGACGTGTTCCTCCTCAGAACGACATGGTTACCGTTACATCGGCTCAACCGGTAACCGTTACTGCATGCTGCCGCATGACGGGTAACGTCGCAACCATGAGTGAGAAGGAATCCGCGCCCGGTGGGCTCGCGCTGATCGAGGCGCTGGTCAACACACTGGACGTCGAGACCGGCGCGGACAGCCTCGACACGGAGGAGGGGCGCGCCGCCTTCGGCATCGCCGAGCGGGACGTCCAGGACTCCCGGGAACTGCGCGAGGCGCTGCGCACCGTCTGCCTCGCCCACGCGGGCCACCGCCCCCCGGACGCAGCCGCGCCCCTGCTGGACCGGCTGCTCGCCGAGGCGCCCCTGCGCGTCACCGTGGACGCGGCGGGCGCCGCGGCCCTGCGCCCCGCCACCGAACCGGCCGGGCTGACCGCGCGGGTCGCGGCAGCCATCGCCGCCGCGGCGGCCGACGGCACCTGGGCCCGGCTCAAGGCCTGCGAGGCGGAGGACTGCCAGTGGGCGTACTACGACCGCAGTCCGGCGGGACGCCGCCGCTGGTGCTCCATGTCGGTGTGCGGCGCCCGCGCCAAGATGCGCACTTACCGCGCGAGGCGCGGCTAAGGGCTGTCCCGTAATCCCTGGCTGTCGTCGCACGCCCGCCAGGGATTACGGGACAGCCCTTAGGAACTTCTGACCGGATCAATCGGGCCGTGAGCGGCCTGGACCGGGCCGGGACCGGACGGCACTGAGCCGAGCCGGGCCGGGGCGGGCCGGACCCGACCGAGACGGCCCGGGACCGCACCGCCCCGGCACCAGACCCGGCCCGGTCGGGGTCAGGCCTTCGGGCGGCCCATGGCCCGGTACGTCCAGCCGGCGCCGCGCCACAGTTCGCCGTCGAGCGCGTTGCGGCCGTCCAGGACGATCCGCTGGGACACGACCGCGCCGAGCTCCGCCGGGTCCAGCTCGCGGAACTCACGCCACTCCGTCAGGTGCAGCACCACGTCCGCGCCGCGCACCGCCTCCAGCGCCGACTCCGCGTAGCCGAGGGTCGGGAAGAGCCGCCGGGCGTTGTCCATGCCCTTCGGGTCGAAGACCGTGACCTGGCCGCCCTGGAGATGTATCTGCCCGGCCACGTTCAGCGCGGGCGAGTCCCGTACGTCGTCCGAGTCCGGCTTGAACGTCGCGCCCAGCACCGCCACCCGCTTGCCGAGGAAGGAACCGCCGCCCACGGCCTCCCGGGCCAGCTCCACCATGTGACCGCGGCGCCGCATGTTGATCGAGTCGACCTCGCGGAGGAAGGTCAGCGCCTGATCGGCGCCCAGCTCACCGGCGCGTGCCATGAAGGCCCGGATGTCCTTCGGCAGACAGCCGCCGCCGAACCCGATCCCGGCCCGCAGGAACTTCGACCCGATCCGCTCGTCGTGCCCGATCGCCTCGGCCAGCTTCACCACGTCGCCGTCGGAGGCCTCGCAGACCTCGGCCATGGCGTTGATGAACGAGATCTTCGTCGCCAGGAACGAATTGGCCGCGGTCTTCACCAGCTCGGCGGTCGGGAAGTCCGTCACCACGAACGGCGACCCCTCGGCGACCGGCGTCGCGTACACCTCGCGCAGCAGCTTCTCGGACCGCTCGCTCGCCACACCGACGACGATCCGGTCCGGGTGCAGGGTGTCCCGCACGGCGAAGCCCTCGCGCAGGAACTCCGGGTTCCAGGCCAGCTCCGCGTCGGCGCCGGCCGGTGCCAGCTCCGCCAGCCGCGCCGCGAGCCGGGCCGCCGAGCCCACCGGGACGGTCGACTTCCCGACGACCAGCGCCGGCCGGGTCAGATGCGGGGCCAGCGACTCGAACGCGCTGTCCACGTAGCTCATGTCGCAGGCGTACTCGCCGTGCTTCTGCGGAGTGTTCACGCAGACGAAGTGCACGTCGCCGAAGGCCGCCACCTCTTCCCACGAGGAGGTGAACCGCAGGCGCCCCGTGGAGCCCTCGATGCCCTCGACGTGCTTGCGCAGCAGCTCCTCCAGGCCCGGCTCGTACATCGGGACCCGGCCGGCGCCCAGCATCTCGATCTTCTCGGGCACGACATCGAGGCCGAGCACTTCGAAACCCAGTTCCGTCATGGCCGCGGCGTGGGTGGCACCGAGGTAGCCGGTGCCGATCACAGTGATCCTGAGGGCCATGGAACGCTCCTGGGAGATGCGGACAGACATGCGGTGAACGAGCATAGTCGTGCTCCTGGAGGCCCGGTTTCCGGTCGGCTGTGCGGGCTTCTCCCACCCCTGTCGTGAAGCTCACGCACGCATGGCATAGGCCATCGTGGGAGCCGGGATCTAAAATTGGGTTACTTAACGGTAGTTAGCGTCTGGGGAGTGAGCGTCTTGGCGGGTTCGACCGATTTCGACCTGTATCGTCCGGCCGAGGAGCACGAGCTGCTCCGGGAGACGGTGCGTGCGCTCGCCGAGGCGAAGATCGCCCCGCACGCGGCCGCGGTCGACGAGGAGGCGCGCTTCCCGCAGGAGGCGCTCGACGCCCTGACCGCCGCCGACCTGCACGCGGTGCACGTACCCGAGCAGTACGGCGGCGCGGGCGCCGACGCCCTCGCCACGGTCATCGTGATCGAGGAGGTGGCCCGGGTCTGCGCCTCCTCCTCCCTGATCCCGGCCGTGAACAAGCTCGGCTCGCTCCCGGTGATCCTCTCCGGCTCCGAGGACCTGAAGAAGAAGTACCTGGGCCCGCTCGCCAAGGGCGACGGCATGTTCTCGTACTGCCTCTCCGAGCCCGACGCGGGCTCCGACGCGGCCGGCATGAAGACCCGCGCCGTGCGCGACGGCGACTTCTGGGTGCTCAACGGCGTGAAGCGCTGGATCACCAACGCGGGCGTCTCCGAGTACTACACGGTCATGGCCGTCACCGACCCGACCAAGCGCTCCAAGGGCATCTCGGCGTTCGTCGTCGAGAAGTCGGACGAGGGCGTCTCCTTCGGTGCCCCGGAGAAGAAGCTCGGCATCAAGGGATCGCCGACCCGCGAGGTCTACTTCGACAACGTCCGCATCCCCGCCGACCGCATGATCGGCGAGGAGGGCACCGGCTTCGCCACCGCGATGAAGACCCTGGACCACACCCGCATCACCATCGCGGCCCAGGCCCTCGGCATCGCCCAGGGCGCCCTGGACTACGCCAAGGGCTACGTCCAGGAGCGCAAGCAGTTCGGCAAGCCGATCGCCGACTTCCAGGGCATCCAGTTCATGCTCGCCGACATGGCCATGAAGCTGGAGGCGGCCCGCCAGCTCACCTACTCGGCCGCCGCCAAGTCCGAGCGCGTCGACGGCGACCTCACCTTCTTCGGCGCCGCGGCCAAGTGCTTCGCCTCCGACGTCGCGATGGAGGTCACCACGGACGCGGTCCAGCTGCTCGGCGGCTACGGCTACACGCGGGACTACCCGGTGGAGCGGATGATGCGCGACGCGAAGATCACCCAGATCTACGAGGGCACGAACCAGGTCCAGCGCATCGTGATGTCGCGGAACCTGCCGTAACCCTCCGCGCACCGGTCCGACCGACCGAAGAAGCCCCGGCCCCGCGGCCGGGGCTTCTCGGCGTTCCGGCTACTCGACGGGGCACGCCCCGTGCCCGGTATGCGTACGGTTCTTGCGCCTCAGGTTCGATAGGCACTGAACGGTACGGCGCTTTCCAGGGCCAGATCCCGCCACGCGAGATACTTGCCCATGTCTGGGTCCTGGATCAGTTCGCGGCTGATCTGAGTCCGTCGGATCGGCAGTTCAGATGCATGACTGCCGATTCGTCGAACATCCAGAAGTCTTGTTCAGGGAGTCCGGGGTTCGGCTCGTTCGTCAGATCAACTATTTGATAGTCCTCCCCGGCAGCGGTATTTCCGGGGATGCACCACTTGAACAGGTACCGGCTGTACGGCGTGAGTGGTCGGCGCACGACCTTCGCTCGGGTCATTGTCCGCCCGGCCGCCGTGTGACCTCTGATCGTCCACTGCCCCGGCTTCCTTGCCGGATGTCATTCGCAGTGCCCGCAGCACGGCTCCAGGCATGATCTGCTCACGCCCCGTGTCTGGCCCACCAATCGGTGAACGGTTCCGCGTGTGCGAGTGCCGCGTCACGGTGCTGCGTGAATTCCGCTGTCCGTTCAGCCGGCAGAACTTCCGAGCCCAGGTACTTTCCGTTGCCGTCGTATTTCATCACTGCCACGGACCCGGAATCGAAGAGCCAGAAGTCCGGAACGTTCCTCAAGGGATTGTTCTTGCCGGTGATGTCGAGGATGAAGAATTCTTCGCCCCCGGACATGTTTTTCCGGTACCCCCACCCGAGCTCGAATCTGAGGTAGTCCGTGAGCGGGCGGGACAGGATGTGCACCCGGTAGACGCGCTTCCCGGTATCGGTGTGCGAGCGGAGTTCTTCGACCCAGTCCGTGTTGTAGTCGGCCGGCTGGGCCTCCCCGGCCAGGAACGCCCGGTAGGCGTCGACGCTCCCGGACCTGCTGTAGTCGTCCAGGGTTTCCAGTCGGAACGCCTCGTGCTCGAACGAGTCGAAGAGGCTGCTGAGAGTCTTGGGCGAAGTTGTCACAGATGGCCTTCCGGGGCAGGTCCGAGGGGCGTCGGCGCGAGGGGTCACCCCTCGGTGAAGACTTCGTCGGCGGTGGTGGCCGTGGCGGCGCGGTTGAGCCATTGGAGCAGGAGCCGGGAATCGCCGCAGGTGCCGATCCGCTCGCGGAGTTCGTCGGTGACGGCGATGCCGCGCGCCTGGAGAACCAGTAGAACGCTTTCCGCCAGGCCCTTTACCCGGCCTTCATCCCGGCCTTCGTCCCGGATTTCCTCCGACATGAAGGACTTGTAGAAAGAGAGGTCCACGGCCACCAGGTTCCTCCACTGTTGTGCGGCCGGGCGGTTACCCAGGCCCTGTGCGGTGAGTTCGACGATGGGGTTGGCGATGGTTTCCGGTGCGTCCCGCAGTGCGGCGGACAGGGTTTTCAGTATGGCACCGACGTCCGGATTGTCGGCGTGTGTGATGGCGGCCAGGGTGGCGAGCGCGAGGTCCTTGCGGGCTTCGGCCACGTCGGTGATGACGGGCATGTTGTGCGGCCCGGCGACGAGGGGGCTCAGGGTGAGTGTCTGCCACTGGCGGATCCCGATGGAGACGGGGCGTGCGGCCCATTCGGCGGTGGCGGGGTCCTGGCAGACGACCAGCAGCAGGACGGGCAGTCCATACCTGTTGTGGAGATAGCTGACGTAGTACGGCCAGCTGGTGGTCTTGCGCGGGTCCTTCTTGCCCTGGGCCTCGATGGCGAGGAGGAAGGCCCCCTCGTGCTCCGTCTCGATGCGCAGGAGGGTGTCCACCCGGCGTTCGACGGGGCGGGCCTCGGTGAGGTCGGTGGGCAGGGCGACGGCCGAGGTCGGTGGCGGGATGTCGATTCCGAGCACTTCGGAGACGCGGGAGAAGAGGCCCGGGTACTCCTGGAAGATGCGGTGCATTGCCTCGTGGGGCGAGCTGACCATGCAGGTCCGTTCGGGTCATAGGTGATGCTCCGGTCAGGCGGCCGTGAGCAGTTGGGTGCGGCAGTCGCGGCAGTGTCCGGGGTGGTGGGAGCGGAAGGCGCGGTCGCAGCCGTCGCAGTTCTGGAGCGGGGGGACGGTGGCCTCGGGGCGGCGGCGGGTAGGTGCGGTGTCCTGGGGTCCTGGCAGGGGTGGCGGGAGGAGTGTCGTGATGCGGTGGCGCAGGAGTCTGGCCGGGTGTTTGAGGGGGTTGGGGAGGTCGGTGGTGAGGGCGTGGCGGATGGTGTCGGGGTGGGTCTTGCGTTCGAGCCAGGTGGCCATGCCGGGGGCGAGGGTGTGGATGTCGTGCTCGGAGAGGACGAGCCGGGGTGCGTGGCGGCGCAGGTCGGCGAGGAGCGCGGTGGCCGTGCGCAGCAGTTCCGGGGTGAGGTGTTGTGGCTGGGGGAGCGGAGGCGGTGGTGGCGTTGTGCGTGGGGCGGGAGCGGAGGGGGCGATGGGGGTGGTTGCTGGTAGCGGTGGGGGTGTGGGGGGTTTGGGGGTGGCCGGGGGCGACCGGTGAGGAGTTGGGGTTGTGGCGGGCTGGTTGTACGAGACGGTGCGGGTGACGACGCGGCCGTTGGCGAGGCGTAAGCGGCTGCGGTGGAGGTAGCCGTGGGCTTCGAGTTCGCGCAGGGCGGCGGCGATGCGGGTCTCGCTCTCGGGGAAGCGTTCGGCGAGGTGCTTGATGCCGATCCTGGCTCCGGCGGGGAGCGACTGGATGTGGGCGGCGAGGCCGATCGCGGTCAGGGAGAGGCCGCGGTGCTGGGCGAGGTGATTGCCGATGACGGTGAAGCCCGCGGCATGGCGGGAGTTGACGTGGACGACGCCGGATGACGGTGTGGTGTCTCCGGGTACGGGGGACGGACCGCGCGGGGGCGCGGTAATCTGCGGGGTACCCATCGGGAAGCTCCTACTTCCTCGGTGGTCAGGCCCCCGGTTGAGACTGTGAATCTCGTCGGGGGCCGTCGCATGTCTGGAGTTGTCGCGGCGAGCATAAGCAGACCAACCCACCCGAAATCCAGCTAAGTTGCCCCATGTCACCTGAGTGAGTGACGGGGGTTGGGTTTGGTTGGGGAGGGTGTTTTCTCCAGGTCCTTAAAAGCTTTATGCGTCGTGGGAAACGGGGACGCGGCTCACCGGGTCGTGGGTTTCCGCGACCCGGTGGAGCGGTTGCGGTACGAGGTCGAGTTCGGCCCAGACCGTCTTGCGCGGGACGGGGCCGAGCACGGTGCCCCAGCGGTCGGCGAGCGCCTCGACGATCAGCAGCCCGCGCCCGGATTCCGCGTCGGCGGCGGGGGAGGACGCGACGGGAAGCTGCTCGCCCCGGGTGTCGGTCACCTCGATCCGCAGGAGCTCGTCGCGGTGGACGGCGAGATCGAGCCGGAAGTCCCGCCCGGGTACGCGGCCGTGGACGGCGGCATTGGTGGCCAGCTCGGCGACGATGTGCGCGGCCGACTCCACGGGCAGCCCCCAATCACCCAGATGCGCCGTGGCGAGGAGACGGGCGAGCCTGACGCCTCGCCGGGTGGGGGAGAGCAGCACGGTGAACTGCCGCGTGGGGGCGGAACGTTCGGTTCGAGTGAGGAGTTGGTTCACATCACTCAGCGTGGCCGTACCTGCGTACCGTGAACAGCAACGAGCCCCTTGCGTACGGCGATTGTCCCGTGCCTGTCCAGTGCTGTCCCGGCTGTCCGGGGTGACGTGCGGGGGACATCAGGGGTTGAGCCAAGAACGGCAAGCGCGTCGGAAGTGGGGCACGGATGAGCGTGGATGAAGCGGGTACGGAGCGCGGTGACTGCGAGGCGGACGAGCCGGGCTGGGACGTCGACCCGGACGACGAGTCGGGGGCAGCCGTGGTCGCGGCGGTGGGCCGTCAGATCAAGGCGTGGCGGGAGGCCGCGGGGATGCGGGCCGGCGAGTTCGGGGCCGCGATCGGGTACGGGGAGGACATGGTCTACAAGGTGGAGGGCGGCCGTCGCATCCCCCGGCCGGAACTCCTGGACAAGGCGGACCAGGTGTTCGGGGCGGACGGGAAGATCGCCGCGATGAAGCAGGACGTGGCAGAGGTCCGGTACCCGAAGAAGATCCGGGATCTGGCGAAGCTGGAGAAGCGGGCGGCTGAGATGGGGTTGTACAGCAACCACAGCATCCACGGTCTGTTGCAGACATCGGA
The DNA here is from genome assembly GCF_053596315.1 of Streptomyces sp. NPDC001732. NCBI lineage: Bacteria > Bacillati > Actinomycetota > Actinomycetes > Kitasatosporales > Streptomycetaceae > Streptomyces > Streptomyces sp. NPDC001732. Next base: position 26,918 of record NZ_JBSFFY010000017.1, on the reverse strand, counting down.
GTACGCGCGGGCATTGTTCGAGATGAGGCGGCCCGCGTACTCACAGGACGAAGTGGAGAGGGTGCTGGCCGCGCGCATGGCCAGGCATTCGGTCTTCGAGAGGTCACCTGCTCCCGCGCTCAGCTTCGTGCAGGAAGAGGTGACGCTGTGCCGCCCCGTCGGGGGCACAATGGTGCTGCGCCGACAGCTCGAACGACTTCTGGAGGCCGGGCAGTTGCGGAACGTCGAGATTCAGGTGATGCCGACCAATCGCGAGGACCATGCGGGGATGGACGGCGGAATCGAAGTATTGAAGTTCGAGGACGGCACCGCGGTGGGACGGTCGGGCGGCGCCTTCGCCGGGCGGCCGGTCTCCGATCCGAAGCAGCTCAGAATCCTTGAGTTGCGCTATGGAATGATCCGGGCTCAGGCTCTCACGCCACGGGAGTCGTTGGCCTTCATCGAAAAACTGCTGGGAGAGACATGATCCGCAAGACCTCTGCCGGGGACGCTTCCGAACTGGAGTGGTTCAAGAGCAGTTACAGCAGCGGCAGCGAAGGGGACTCCTGCGTCGAGGTGGCGACTGCGTCCCGCGCGGTGCACGTCCGCGACTCGAAGAACCTGCCGGGACCTCGGCTCGCCTTCGGCGAGGAAGCTTGGGCGGGCTTCGTCTCCTACGCGGCCGAGCACTGATTCCGCTCGGCCGCCGGCCCTGACAGGACAACCCCTGTCAGGCCTCCTCGTCCTCCTCGTCCTCCCCGTCGAAGCGGTCGCGGGCCGCCTCCGTGCGGGCGCGGAACAACGCGGTCTGGTGATCGTCGCGGAGGATGATCTCGTCGTGCGCGTACCAGCATGAGCCCGGCTGTTGGCTGATCGGGTATGCCGGGATCGGCAGGCGCCGGAAGGTGGTGGCGATGTCCTCGGGCAGGCCGGTGTCGTCGTCGGGGGTCACCCATCCCATCAGGTCCTCATCGGCGAACAGGGCCTCGGAAAGGACGATCTCGGCGAACGCGACACTGACCCGGCCCAGCCAGGCCGCCCAGTCGTCGGCGGTGGGCCGGACGAGGTCGGCGCGGACCACGACGGGCGGGTCGTCCTGGTCGAGGTCCGTGACGCGTATGCCCCAGTAGGCGCAGGACTGGTTCTCGACGCGGAAGACCAGCACGCCCCGGCCCTCGTCCAGGTAGAGGTCCTGCGGGGCGAGCAACCTGTCCTGATTGTCCGTCAGATCTGGGCGTCGCCCGAGCAGTTGATAGGCCTCGCGCAGTGCCGCGGGCAGAGGCAGGCCGAGCCGGGCCTGCGCGGCGTCGAGATCGGCGGGGGCGTGGCCGTCGGTCCCGGTGAGGGGGCGCTGGCTCCAGTCGCGGGCGAAGGCGTGGATGAAACGCCATGCCGCCTGTCTGTCGGGCTGCTCGCCGACGGCCGCGGCGAGTGCGTCGAGGTCGAGCATGAGGGGCGGGGACTGTGGCTCCTGGGTCATGCGGGCGACTGTAGGCGCCGCCACTGACAAGGTTCGGCGCCCTTCTTCCCGTATTCCTCGTACCTCCGCCCGTGGTGTCGACGCACTGGGTGCGTGAGCGATCACCCACAGGCACCGTCGGATCACCTCGTCATCAACGTGCGGCACCGGGACGACCCGGTGTCGCTGGTCACCGAGGCGGACGCCTTCGCCGCGTCCCGGACGTACGGGAAGATCGTGGTCCGGGGGCCGCTCTTCGGTGTTGCCGAGCAGCGTCGCGGCGAGCGGCCGCGGGGGCGGATGCTGACCGACAAGGGCCCGGACGGTTCGCCGTCCGGGCCCTTGTCGGTTGCTGCGAGCCGCCGTCAGTTCCCGGTGACGGTGACCTTCTCGTCGTTCTTCAGCTGCTCCACCAACTGCTTCACCTTGGCCTTGTCCCAGACCAGGTTGCCGCCCGTGGAGCCGGAGATCGGCATGTTCATCGACGTGCCCTCGCCGCCCGTGACGCCCTTCATGGCGAAGAACATCTGGCTCAGGGACCAGAGCGACATGTCCTTGTCGACGATCAGGGTGTCCAGGCCGGCGCCCATCGTCGGGTACAGCTTGAACGGGTTGAGGATCGTCGACGGGGTCGCCGTCTGGCTCGCCAGCGCCGCGAGGAACTTCTGCTGGTTCTTCGTGCGGGCCAGGTCGGCCTCGGCGAAGGCGTACCGGGTGCGGACGAAGGCCAGCGACTGCTCGCCGTTCAGGGTCTGCTTGCCGGCCTGGAAGTCGGCGCCGGACTTCTTGTCCTTGAACGCCTTGGGGATGTCCAGCTCCACGCCGCCGATCGCGTCCACGATCTTGGCGAAGCCGCCGAAGCCGATCTCGACGTAGTGGTCGATGCGCAGCCCGGTGTTGAACTCGACGGTGCGGACGAGGAGTTCGGGGCCGTCCATGGCGTACGCGGCGTTCAGCTTGGTGAAGCGACCGCGGCCGGGGTAGAGCTTGCCGGACTCGGAGCCCTTGAACGAGGGGATCTCGACGTTGGAGTCACGGGGCAGGGAGATCAGCGTCGGCCCGTTCGATCCGTCGTGCAGGATCATCATCGAGTCGGTCCGCTTGCCCTCGGCGGAGCCCGTGTGGAGCTTCTTCTTGTCCTCGGCCGTCATGCCTTCGCGGCTGTCGGAACCGACGATCAGGTAGTTGGTGCCGTCGCCGCCCTCGGGGCGCTCGATGACCTTGGAGAGGTCCACCTCGCGCTTGAGCTTGGAATCGGCCCAGAAGTACGTGCCGATGGAGACCGCGAGGAGAACGACCACCAGGGTCAGCGAGCCTATCTTGATCCGGCGGCGCCAGTCGGGCGGCGGGCCCTGGACGTGGCCGCCGTCGTTCCGGCCACCTCCGCCGTTGCCGCCGGCCCGACGGCCGTTGTTGCCGCCGTAGACCTGTCCCGTGTTGTAACCGCTGTCGTACGACGCGTCGCCGCCGGAGCCGGCGGGGGCATACTGCGGCGGCTCGGGACGGCGCTGCCGGGGCGGCGCGTTGCGCGGCTGCGGCGGCACCGAGGGCCGCTGGACGTGCCGCATCACGCGGGCGCTCTCGGGACGGTCGCTGCCGCTGCCCTGCCCGTAGTGGTTTCCGCTGCGGTTGTCGTCGGTCCGCCCGTCGGGCCAGTCGCTCATGCGATCCAGTGTGCAGGCCGGGGCCGTCCCTCTTACAGGGGGTATGGGAAATCGGGGCGGGGCTGTTGCCAAGCTGATGCATTGCCGCAGGGCGCGGGGCCCCGCATAAGGTGGACGGTATGACAGATCAGGCCACGCGCCCGGAGGGCGACATACAGGGCAAGCCGACCGCGGCTTCCAGGACCACCCTCAGCCACATCATGACCGGCAACGACACCAATCTGCTGGGCACGGTGCACGGTGGCGTGATCATGAAACTGGTCGACGACGCGGCAGGGGCCGTGGCCGGCCGGCACTCCGGCGGTCCCGCCGTCACCGCCTCGATGGACGAGATGGTCTTCCTGGAGCCGGTCCGCGTGGGTGATCTCGTTCACGTCCGCGCCCAGGTGAACTGGACCGGCCGCTCCTCGATGGAGGTCGGCGTCCGGGTCATGGCCGAGCGGTGGAACGAATCCACCCCCGCCCAGCAGGTCGGCAGCGCCTACCTGGTGTTCGCGGCGGTCGACGCGGAGGGCAAGCCCCGTCCCGTACCGCCGGTGATACCGGAGACCGAGCGCGACAAGCGGCGCTACCAGGAGGCGCAGATCCGCCGCACCCACCGCCTCGCCCGGCGCCGCGCGATCAAGGAGCTGCGGGAGAAGCGCGCGGCGGACGGCATCGACGACTGAACCCCCCGAGGGGGCACGGTCACGGGCAGGCGACCTCGTCGCCCGTGACCGTGTCGAACTCGCCCCTGTTCGTCTCCTCGGCCCGTACCTTCCGCACCGCCTCGAAGTCCGCGCCCGCCGTCACCCGCAGCGTGGCGCCCTGGCCCGCCACCGCCCGCAGCTCGGCCCCGGGCAGGGCCTCGGCCAGGGACTTCGCGGACCGGTCCCAGCGCGGGTCGTAGGTGACCAGGGTGCGCTTCAGATCATGCAGGTCCGCGTTCAGCGGGGTGCGCGTGGTGTCGAAGCCGGTGGCGTGCAGCGCGTCGTCGATCTTCCTCCCCAGGCCCTCCTTCGAGGTCCCGTTGTAGACCTGGACCCGGATCTGCTGCGGGGCGACGCCGACCTGCACGGCCTTCGGCCGCGCGGGACGCTTCGGGGCGAGCGGCTCGTCCTCGCGCAGGGCCTGGAAGAGCTTCTGCGACTTCCGCTCGTCCCACTTGACCGTCGAGCCGACCCCCTTGACCGGGTAGGAGACGTCCCCCATCGGGACGGAGGCGAACTCGGACGAGGAGGGGGAGAAGCCGCGCATCGCCTGGCCGAGCTCCAGCATCTGCTCCGTGCCGAAGCCCTTGTCGGCCCGGACCGATCCCAGCATCGTCGAGACGACGTCCCGGAACTTCACCGGGTTCAGCAGCACTCCGCTGCCGGTCGCCCGCTCGATCAGCGAGGCGAGGAACTTCTGCTGGCGCTGCATCCGGCCCAGGTCGGCGGCCCCGTCGATGTGCCGGGAACGCACGTACTGCAGGGCCTGCCCGCCGTTCAGCTCGTGGGTGCCCGCGGCCAGGTCGAGACCGGTGTACGGGTCCTTCATCGGCCTGGTGGTGCAGATCTTCACCCCGCCCAGGGTGTCCACCGTCTTCATGAAGCTGGTGAAGTCGACCTCCAGGTAGTGGTCGATCTTCACGCCCGTCATGTGCTCGACGGTCCGCACGGTCAGGCTCGGGCCGCCCTCGGCGTAGGCCGCGTTCAGCTTCACCGGGTGGGCGGCGTGCTGCTTGCCGGTGGTCCGGTCCCGGTGCTCGGGGACCTCGGCGTAGCTGTCGCGGGGCAGCGAGACGACGCTCGCCCGTTCCTTGTCCGCCGACAGGTGCACCAGCATGATCGTGTCGGTGCAGTGGCAGGGCGCGCCGCCCAGCCGGTACCGCTTCTTCTCCTCCGGAGTGATCCGGTCGCGGCCGTCGGTGCCCACGAGCAGCAGATTCATGCCGTTGCCCGCGCGGGGCCGGTTCTTCATGTCCTTGAACGGGTCGATCCGGTCGATCCCGGTCTCCAGGTCGGTCACCACCGCGTGGCCGATGCCGCCGGCCCCCAGCACCAGCACGGAGAAACCGGTCACCATCCGCATGCCCCAGCGCGGCCGCTCGTCCTGTCGTCTGGACCGGTGCTGCGGCGGAAGTGCGCGGGAACGCGACGTACGGGGGGAGCGGTGCGGCGTGGGCACGGGGAACACCTCCGCGGTGCGAGGGAAACCATTCGCACAGTAGGTCCATACGATCGGATGCCCGGTGCGTGACCCGGCGGGGCGCGCCCGTATCCCCCATTCGCGGTAACGTGGCGGCCGAATAACGCCGCCCGGTGGGGTGTGAACCCCCGGCGCCCCCGAGGACCAGTCAAGGACCACCATGTCTGCCGCGCAGCACCCCGCCGTCTCCGTGATCATGCCGGTGCTCAACGAGGAACGTCATCTCAGGAACTCCGTCCGGCACATCCTGGACCAGGAGTACGCGGGCGAGATGGAGGTGGTGATCGCACTGGGCCCCTCCACGGACCGCACCGACGAGATCGCCGCCGAGCTGGTGCGCGAGGACTCCCGGGTGCACACCGTCCCGAACCCGACCGGCCGCACCCCGGCCGCCCTCAACGCCGCGATCAAGGCCTCCCGCCACCCCGTCGTCGTCCGGGTCGACGGCCACGGCATGCTCTCGCCGAACTACATCGCGACGGCCGTCCGCCTCCTGGAGGAGACCGGCGCGCAGAACGTCGGCGGCATCATGCACGCCGAGGGCGAGAACGCCTGGGAGGACGCCGTCGCCGCGGCCATGACGTCGAGGATCGGCGTCGGCAACGCCGCCTTCCACACCGGCGGCCAGGCGGGCCCGGCGGAGACCGTGTACCTCGGCGTCTTCCGCCGCGAGGCGCTGGAGAAGGCCGACGGCTACAACGTGGAGTTCATCCGGGCCCAGGACTGGGAGCTGAACTACCGCATCCGCGAGGCCGGCGGCCTGATCTGGTTCTCGCCCGAGCTGAAGGTGCAGTACCGGCCGCGCCCCTCCGTCCGGGCGCTCGCCAAGCAGTACAAGGACTACGGCCGCTGGCGGCACGTCGTCGCCCGCTACCACTCCGGCTCGATCAACCTGCGCTACCTGGCGCCGCCCATCGCCGTCTGCGCGATCGCCGCGGGCCTCGTGGCCGGTGCGGCCGTCACCCCGTGGGCGTTCGTCGTCCCCGCCGGGTACGTCGCCGCGATCGTCGCCGGGTCCGTCCCGGCGGGCAAGGGGCTGTCGCTGAAGGCGCGGGCCCAGATCCCGGTGGCCCTGGCGACCATGCACATGTCCTGGGGGTACGGCTTCCTGACGAGCCCGCGCTCGCTGGCGAAGAAGGTCATCGCCAGCCGCCGCCCGGCCGTGACCGCGTAGGTCCTGCACCCGCCCGGGAACACCGTGGGGCCCTCCGAAGCTCCGGAGGGCCCCACGGTGTGCTTGGGCGTCCGCTACCAGCCGAAGCCCGGCTGGACCTCCATGCAGGCACCCTCGTCGTCGCCGTTGAGCGCGCGGGCGCTCTTCGGCGTCTTCTCGTCGGCCTCCTCCGCGCGGTAGTCCCCGTTCTCGCGCCAGTCGGCCCCCACGGTCAGCGTGATGCCCGAGACCTCGGTCGACTTCTTCACCGCCGACATCGGGATGCCGAGCGCCTTGGCCACGGCCTGGGCGTTGCCCTCCATGTCCACGCTGGGGAAGAGCACCCCGGTACGGGCCGCCGCCTCGGTGTTCTGGGAGTCGACCACGGCCTGGGCGAAGCCCTTGTCGGCCAGCATCTGCTTGACCGCCGTGGCCCGGCCCTTGACCGGGTAGTCGAGGCCGGTGCGCGTGCCGTTGCGGACGCTGACCGGGATCTCGCCCACCGGTGACGTGGGCTCCTTGACGACCGGGGCCTTGCGCTTGGACTTCTTGCCGTCGAGCGGGACGTCGTCGCGGACCATCTGGAAGAGCTGGTCGGCGTCGCCGTCCTTGGGGAGCACCCGCCCCTCCAGCGCACCCGTGCCGTAGACGTTCGGCATCGTCGTCATGGTGATGCGTTTGGTGGGAGCCTTCTTGAGCTCCTCCGCGAGGTCGTACAGCTTCTTGACGGTTTCGAGGCCCTTGTCGACCGTCAGCGCGTCGGTCGCCGCCTCGGCCAGGTCCATCAGCTTGCCCGGGTCTGTGAGCTTGGTTCCCTTGCGCAGCTCACGGACCATCGAGTTCATGTACATGTGCTGGGCGTGGGTGCGGCCGAGGTCGGTGCCGTCCTCGAAGCCGTAGCGGGTGCGCAGCCACTGGAGGGCCTGCTTGCCCTTGATCTTCGTGGTGCCCTTCTCCAGCTTCAGCCCGGAGCCCTTGCCGGTGCTGGTGTGGGAGTAGACGTTGCCCTTGACGCAGACCGGGACGCCGCCGATCGCGTCGGCCATCGAGACCACACCGGCGAAGTCGATCATCATGAAGTGGTCGATGGTGATGCCGGTGAGCTCGTACCAGGTGGCCACGGTGCATCCCGGACCGCCGCGGCCGAGCGTCTCGTTGGTCATCGCGAGACCGGTGGTGGCGGGGTAGACGCGCTTGGTCTCCGGGTCGGTGCACTTCGGGATCTTCAGCATCGTGTCGCGCGGCATGCTGATCACCGACATGTTGCTGCGGTCGGCGGAGAGGTGCAGCAGCATCTGCACGTCGGCCAGCGGCGGCGCGCCGAAGGTGTCCTTGGCCCCGCCGAGCTTCTGGTTCTCCTTGGAGTCCCGCGCGTCCGAACCGATGAGCAGGATGTTCAGCGGGGTCTGCCCGGCGGCGTTGGCCTTGTGGTCGGCCATCTTCCGGTCGCCGAGGGTCAGATCGGCCTTCTTGAGATTGCTGTTGAGGTGCTCGTAGTAGAGGTATCCGGCCCCCGCGCCGCCGATTATGAGCAGCGCGAGAACGGAGGCGCTCCAGCGCAGCACCCGGCGCTTGCCCTTCTTGCCGTGACGTTTCGTCCCCCCGCGCCGGTGTCCGCCCGTCGAGGAAGCGGACCGCCGGTCATCGGTCCCCGGGTCCGCGCCCCGCTCCGGCGCGTCCCCGTGTAGCCCGTCCTCCGGGTCGAGTTGACCGGTGTGGCGGACGCGTGGTCGCGTCCCCTCCCCAGGCGTGCTGCTCCGTCCCACCGGGACCCCCCTGCTGCTCGGACTCGTGGTGTGGCGCGGTGACCCGGTGTCACTTGGCGCACTCTGCCTTGTCGGCGTTTGCCTGCTGAATGTCCGCCGGAACCTTCGCGGGTCCGACGATGGGTGTGCCCGCGCTCTCGAAGTCGTCGCCGAGCGTCAGCACCATCGCCTGAAGCCCCTCGGCGTCCTCGGTGCCCTGTTTCATGGCCGAGCCGGGCAGGCCCATCATGGCGGCCAGGGCGCGAGCCTGGTCCGCCTGGTTCGGTGCGTACTCCAGGGTCGTCTTCGCGGCCTTCGCCGGGGCGTTGGCCTTGTTCGACGACTTGAGGACGCCCTTCTCGTTCTGCAGCCAGGCGACCGTCGTCTGCGCGGCACCGGGGACCTTGCCGCCGTTGTACACGTCCACGCGCACGTCGCCCGCCGCGGCCCTGGGGCCCTTGAGGAGCGCGTCCTGCTTGCTCTTCGCGGCCTTCTTCTGCGACTTCACCTCGGTCAGCGAGGTGTCGCTGCGCATCATGGCGAACAGCGGCTCGGCCTTGGCCTCGTTCAGTACGACGGTGGCCTTGACCTTCTCGGCCGGGTTGTCGAGCACCGGCACCGTGGTGAAGGTGATGTTCTTGGTGTTGACCTTGCCGAGTTCCTGGGCCAGCGACGCCAGCTTCGCTCCCGTGCCGATGCCGGTGTCGACGGTGAGTGCCCTGGTCGCCGCGTCCGCCAGCTTGTACAGCTTGGTCGGGCTGGTCAGGGTGTCGTCCGACTGCATCTGCCGCATCATCGAGGCGATGAACTGCTGCTGGACCTTGATCCGGTCCAGGTCGCCGCGGTTGCCGAAGCTGTGCCGGGTCCGTACGAACGCCAGGGCGTCCTCGCCCTGGATGCGGTGCTCACCGGCCGGCAGGTTCAGGTGCGAGTCCGGGTCCTTGACCGGTTTGGCCAGACAGATCTCGACGCCGCCGACCGCGGTGGACAGCTCCTTCACCGCGTTGAAGTCGACCATCATGAAGTGGTCGACCTTCAGGCCGGTGATCTTCTTGACCGTGTCCATGGTGCAGCCCGGGTCGCGGCCCTCCTGGCCGAGACTCTCGTTGAAGCGGACGTTCGACGTGCCCGGGATGGTCTTCTCCGAGCCGTCCTCCTGCTTGCTCCTGCACTCCGGGATGTCGGTGATCAGGTCGCGCGGGATGCTCAGCGCCGTCGCGTTGGTGCGGTCCTCGGAGACGTGGAAGAGGATGTTGGTGTCGGCGTGGCCCACGCTGTTCTTGTCGCCGTAGCCCTCGTTGCCCTTGCCGGTGCGCTTGTCGGTACCGATGATCAGGATGTTGACCGGGGCGTCGGTGTCGAAGACGTTCTTGTTGGCGGACCCGCCCACGTCCACCGTGTTCAGGTTGCCGTTGAAGTGCTGGTACAGCGCGTACCCGGCCGCCGACAGGCCGACGAGCACGAAGGCCATCGTGCCGCCCGTCCACAGCAGCACCTTCTTGCTGCGGGGCTTGGACGCCTTGGACGCCTTGCGGCTGCGGCGGCCCGCCGTCTCCGTCCCGCCGGCCCCGGAATCCTCCCGGCCGCGCCGGCCATTGGCCGAACGGCGGCCGCGCTGCCCCGGCACCTCGTGGCGCGCGGACGGCCCGTGGCCGTCCCCGGCCGCGCCGCGGCGCCCGCCCCGGCCCTCACGGGACGGCGCACCACCGTGTTCCGGGCCACTGTCCCGGACCGGTCCTCTGCTGTGGGGGACACGCGGAGCGGAAGTCGGGGAAGAGCTTGCCGAATCCCCTCCGGAATGATTCAGTCGCAGTTCGTAATCACCGGTCTGCGGGTTGAGTACCCACTGGTCTGCGGGATCGATTTCGTCCGCCCGCCCACGACTTTGCGCATCCACGGTCGCTTGAGTCCTCCGTCGGTGCCACGCCAGGCGCCTCCCCCGATCAGGCGCTCGTTCTTTCGCTCCAGAAGTGCGCGGCCAGGCGGCCGGTAGCACCGGATCGCGTCACACTATCGGCCCCGTTCGGTATCGAGCGACGAGCGTGACAAATTCCACGGTCCTTACAACTGGTCATACTGCCCATTACACGCCGATCACCGGCCTCCGCTTGGGAATTGCTTTACTGCTTGCACAGGTCCGCCGCCGCGTTGTTGCCCGAATAGGTCGGTGTGGGACTCGGTCCGGAAGCCTCCGGAGAGTCGGCCGCGGCATTCTTTTTCCGGTTGTTCTTCTCGTTGTCACCCTTGAACCGGTCCGCGTCGTCCTTGAGCCGGTCCGCCGGGACGACGACGACCGGATCGTCCTCGCGCAGTCGCTTGAAGAGCCGGTCCGCGTCGGGCTGGACGAGTTCGTCCCGATTCCGGTCGGCGGCGTACGGCTGCCGGGGCACGGTCAGGAACTGCACCTTGTCGGTCGGTACGTCGCGCATGCCGCGCACCAGGTTGTACAGATCCTTGAGGCTGTCCAGGCCCGGGTCGGTGGTCAGCGCCTTGGTGGCCGCGTCCAGCACCGGGTAGAGCCGGGTCGGGTTGAGCAGGACGCCGTTGCTCTGCACCTTGTTCACCAGCGCGCCCAGGAACTGCTGCTGGCGGTCCATCCGTTCGGTGTCGCTGCCGTTGCCGATCGACTTGCGGGCCCGTACATAACCCAGTGCCTGCTCGCCGTCGAGCGTCTGGCGTCCGGCGGGGAGCTTCAGATGGGCGTCGTCGTCGTCGACCGGCTTCTTGAGGCAGACCTCGACCCCGTCCACGGCGTCCACTATGTCCTTGAAGCCGTTGAAGTCGACGACCATGTGGTGGTCGATCCTGACTCCGGTCAGCTTCTCGACCGTGCGGATCGTGCAGGCGGTGCCGCCGAGCTCGAAGGCCCAGTTGAACTGGGCGAATTGTTTCTTCGTGGCCTTGCCGTCCGAAGTGTGACAGGCCGGGATGTCCACCATCAGATCGCGCGGCAGGGACATCGCGGTGGCGCTCTTCCGGTCCGCGGCCAGGTGCAGCAGGATCGTGGTGTCCGAGCGCTGGCTGCCGCCGTCGTCGCGGCCGTACTCGCGGTTCTCGCCGGCCCGGCTGTCGGAGCCGATGAGCAGGATGTTCTCCGCGTCGCGCACCACGGAGGCGGGCCGCTCCCGCTCGTACACCTTCAGCTCGGCGGCCGCGGAGACGTCCGTCCTGATGTTGCCGTCCAGCTTCCGGTACAGCCACCAGCCGACGCCCGCCGCCACCAGGACGACGAACGAGGCGCCGAGCGCGGCCCAGCGCAGCCAGTGGCGCCGATGCCTGCCGGCGGGCGCCGGGGTGGCGCCGGAACCGTCCCCGGTTCCCGGCCCGCTCCCGCCCGCGACCGAGTCGTCGGAGTCGTCCGGCGGTCCGGCGCTTTCGCTCACGTCTGCGTCCATCCTTCACGTTCGGCGGCGCGCTGGGCCGCCGGTCGCAGGAGTAGACGGCTGAACCTCACGCTTGGTTGTGTCTCCGGGTGGTCCGTAACGCCGATCATGTACCGGAGTTGATGCGCAGTCCCGAGGGCTCGACCCGGTGTGGGCCGGACGGGTGGCCCGCAGGGTGCTTGTCACACCGCCCTGTTGGTGACCCGTTCGCTCTCGACGCGCTTCGCCAGGGCGTCCGCGTCCAGCCGCTCCAGGTGCCGGCACAGGACCACGGAGCCCCCGGCGGCCAGCGGCGCGAACAGCCCCGCGCTCAGCCCCTCCCAGCTGTCGTACGCACCCCCGGTGAGCAGCCGTGATCCGGCGGTCAGGCCGAGCCCGGCCGCGTCCTCGCGGGCCCGTGCCACCAGTTGCGCCGACGTCAGCCCGACGCCGTCCACCACCAGCGCGGGGGCGTCCGGGTCCACGGGGGCGAACGGGGCGAACCGGTCGCCCTGCCCCGGAACCTCGACCGCGTAGTCCGCGAAACCCTCCGGCGGCTGCGGGAACCTGCCGCCCAGCGGACGCAGCGCCAGGGCGATCCGTTCGCCGGAGCAGGCGCGCGCGGCCTCCAGGGTGTCCGGCCCGCTGACGACGAGGTCGGCGGCGGCAGGGTCGCCCTGCACGTCGGCGACCACTCCGACCGAGGAACAGGCGAGCAGCCAGACCGCGGACTGCCAGTGCGCGGGCAGCAGGAGCGCGAGCCGGTCGCCGGGCCCGGCGGCGAGGTCGCCCTGGAGCAGATTGGCGGTCTTGGCCACCCAATTGGCGAAGGTGGCCACCGACAGTTCGACGCGTTCTCCGGTGGCGTCGTCGTAGAAAGTGACCAAGGGGCGGGCCGGGTCCGCGGCGAGCGCGGAACGCAGCAGGTCGGCAGGGGTGCGGTCGGTGGCGTTCATCCGCGCAAGAGTACGCGGCGGCGGCGGACCCGGCGGGGCGGAAGGGCGCCGGGTACACCGGTTCGGCAGACGACCCGTCAATTGCGGGGATATGCCCGGGTAGCCGGAGTTGCAGAATTATGTCCAGGATCATTCGTATGCGTGCCTTCCTTGCATCCTCGATCGGTGTCACCTGCGCGGCCGTGCTCGCACTGCCGTCGGCCGCGCCCGCGGGCGCCGTCCCCGACACCCGCACCGTTCCCGCGGTCCCCGCCGGGTCCGCGGCCTCCGCCGACCTGCCGGGCTCGACGCAGTCCCTGCCGATGCGGCCCCTGTCGGCTCCGTCCGGCCGGGCCGCCGGCGAATCCCCCCGGTCCGCCGAGGCCCCCGGGCAAGGGCTGGCCGAACGTGAGGTCCGCCCCTTCTCCCTGGTCGGCGTCGTCTGGGACGACGCGGACGCCGAGCTCCACGGCACCGTCCAGGTCCGCACCCGCGCCGCCGGCACCGACCGCTGGTCGGACTGGCAGGACCTGGAGACGCACAACGCGGAGCACGCCGCGGACCCGGGCTCCGACGAGCGCGACTCGGGCAGCGTCCGGGGCTCCACCGCCCCGCTCTGGGTCGGCGACTCCGACGGCGTCGCGGTGCGCGTGATGCCGGACCCGCCGGACCCGCAGGACCGGACCGGGCACACGGTGTCGCTGCCCGGCGGGCTGCGCCTCGAACTCGTCGACCCGGGCGAGGACCCGGGCCCGCTTCCCACGACGGACGACGACACCGGGGCGGAGACGGACACGGAGGCGGCCACCGGGGAGGGAACGGGCGCCGGGACCGCGGCGGGTGCCGAGGACGCGGCCGGCGCCCGGACCGCGCCGGGTGCCCAGGCCATGACGGGGGCGCAGATCCTGGCGGGGATCCGGGCGGAGGCGGGTGCCCGGATCCTGTCGGGCATGCAGGCCGCGACGGATGCCGGGGCCGGGGAGGGCGCGGGGGCCGGGTCAGGCGCCGAGGCCGGGACGGACGGGCGTACCGCGGACCTCGGGCCGAGCGTGCTTCCCGCCCTGAGCAGGGCGGAGACCGAGGCACAGGCCGAGGCACAGGCCGAGGGGGAGGCCGAGGCGGAGGTCGGGGCGGAGAGCAAGGCGGTGGCGGGCGCCCGCCCGTACATCGGGCCCCGGCCGCGCATCATCACCCGCAAGGGCTGGGGCGCCGACGAGAAGCTCAGGGAACGCACCTTCGCGTACACCGGTGCCGTCAAGGCCGCGTTCATCCACCACAGCGCCACGGGCAACAACTACACGTGCGCCCAGGCGCCCTCGGTCCTGCGCAGCATCTACCGCTACCACGTGAAGAGCAGCGGCTGGCGCGACTTCGGCTACAACTTCGCCGTCGACAAGTGCGGAAACATCTACGAAGGACGCGCGGGAGGCGTGACGAAGCCCGTCCTGGGGGCGCACACGCTCGGCTTCAACGCCAACAGCATGGGCATCGCGGTGCTCGGCACCTTCACCAGGTCGAACCCGCCCGCCGCGGCCGTCACCGCCGTCTCGAAACTCACCGCCTGGAAGCTCGGCCTGTTCGGCGCCGACCCGAAGGGCAAGGTGACCCTGGTCTCGGGCGGCGGCAACAAGTACAAGAAGGGCAGGAAGGTCCGACTCAACGTCATCTCCGGCCACCGGGACGGCTTCACAACCGAATGCCCCGGAGCGCGTCTCTACAAGAAGCTCGGCTCGGCCAGGACCAGCTCCGCCCGCCTGCAGGGCCGCTGACGACGGGAGGGCCGCAAACCGGAACCGCGCGGAACCGGCGCGGACCGCTGCGACAGTCGACGGCCGACGGCCGCCGCGACTGCCGACAGGGTCGGCCGGACCGGTCTGCATACACTGGCCAGCCGAAACAGGCCAGGTCCCAGCAGGAAGCAGAGTCAGTGCCGTGACAGAGGCAAAAGAAGCGATCCTCCTGGTCGGTGGCAAGGGGACCCGGCTGCGCCCGCTCACGGTGCACACCCCCAAGCCGATGGTTCCGGCGGCGGGCGTTCCGTTCCTCACCCACCAACTGGCGCGGGCGCAGGCCGCCGGAGTCGAGCACATCGTGCTCGCGACCTCGTACCTGGCGGAGGTCTTCGAACCGTACTTCGGCGACGGCTCGTCGCTCGGCCTGCACATCGAGTACGTCACCGAACGCGAACCGCTCGGCACCGGCGGCGCGATACGCAACGTCGCGTCCCGGCTCGCGGCGGCGCCCGACGAACCGGTGCTCGTCTTCAACGGCGACATCCTCACCGGCCTCGACATCCGGACCCTGGTCGCCACGCACACGGACTCCGGCGCGGACGTCTCCCTGCACCTCACCCGGGTCGAGGACCCGCGCGCCTTCGGCCTCGTGCCCACGGACGACAGCGGCAGGGTCACCGCGTTCCTGGAGAAGCCGGAGACGCCCGAGGAGATCGTCACCGACCAGATCAACGCGGGGGCGTACATCTTCCGCCGGTCGGTCATCGACACCATCCCGGCCGGCCGCCCGGTCTCCGTCGAGCGCGAGACCTTCCCCGGACTGCTCGCCTCCGGTGCCCACCTCCAGGGCATGGTCGACTCCACGTACTGGCTGGACCTCGGCACCCCGCAGGCCTTCGTGCGAGGCTCCGCCGATCTGGTCCTGGGCCGCGCCCCGTCCCCGGCGGTCCCCGGCCGGTGCGGCGACCGGCTCGTGCTGCCGACGGCCTCCGTCGCCGACGACGCCAAGATCAGCGGTGGCACGGTGATCGGCGAGCGCGCCCGGATCGGCGGCGGGGCCCGCATCGACGGCTCCGCGATACTGGCCGACGCGGTCGTCGAGCCGGGAGCGGTGATCACCGACTCGCTGGTCGGGGCCGGTGCCAGGATCGGCAGCCGTACGGTGCTGACGGGCGCGGTCGTCGGGGACGGCGCCCGCGTCGGCGCCGACAACGAACTGCGCGACGGCGTACGCGTCTGGTGCGGGGCGGTCCTCCCGGACGCGGCGGTCCGCTTCTCGTCCGACGAGTAGCGGACGAGAAGCGAACCTCGGCGGGCGGCCATGAGCGGCCCCGGGCGCCGAGCGGCCACGAGCGGACAAGGCGTGCGGGCGGGCAAGGGACGGGGCGGCTCGGGCCGGGCGGTGCGAGGCCAGGACGTCGGAACGCCGGGACGTCCGGCGGGCTGCGGGTTCGGCGCTTACCCTCGACAGGCAGCCCCGACGACCGAGGACCTCACCCGTGGCAGGACGATTCGCACCCCGCAGCGCCCCCCGCACGGCCGTCCCGCACCCGGCGCCGGTTTTGGAGACCGGCGCGCTGACGCGGGAGTGGACCCCGCCCGGCCCGTTCGACCTGCGGCTCGTCGTCGGGCCGTTGCGCAGGGGCCCCGCCGACCCCACGTTCCGGACGAGCCGGGACGGCACGGTCTGGCGGGCGAGCCGTACGCCCGCGGGGCCCGGCACCCTCCGCCTCGCCGCCCGGAACGGCCGGATCGAGGCGGCTGCCTGGGGACCCGGCGCGCCCTGGCTGCTGGACCGGCTCCCGACCCTGCTGGGTGCGACGGACGACCCGGACGCCTTCCAGCCCCGCCACCGCCTGCTCGCCCTGACCCGGCACAGCCGGCCCGGCCTGTGCCTGGTGCGCACCGGCCTGGTCATGGAGTCGCTGATCCCGTCGATCCTGGAGCAGAAGGTCACCACGGACGAGGCCTACCGTGCCTGGCGCCTCCTGGTCCGGGGGCACGGCACCCCGGCGCCCGGCCCCGCGGACCACGCCCCCTTCACCGACCTCGGGCTGCACGTCATGCCGGACGCCCGCACCTGGTCCCTGATCCCGTCCTGGGAATGGCACCGCGCGGGCGTCGACGCCAAACGCTCGGCCACGATCCTGCGCGCGGTACGCGTGGCCCGCCGCCTGGAGGAGGCGTCGGGCATGGAACTCCCCGAGGCCACGGCCCGCCTGGAGCTGATCCCCGGCATCGGCCCCTGGACCTCGGCCGAGACCCTCCAGCGCTCGAACGGCGCGGCGGACGCGGTCACGGTCGGCGACCTCCACCTCCCCGGCATCGTCGGTCACGCCCTGGCGGGCAACCGGGATGCCGACGACGAGGAGATGCTGAGGCTCCTGGCCCCGTACGAGGGCCAGCGCCACCGGGCCACCCGGCTCATCCTGCTGTCGGGCCGCACCCCGCCCCGCCGCACCCCGCGCAGAACCCGCGGCGACATCGCCCGCCTGTAGCGCCCGCACCGCGTGATCGAGGCGCGGGCGCCTGTCGTACCGGCCGGGCACCTTCGTACGTACCCGGGCGTTTGTCGTACCGGCCGGGTGCCTGTCGTACGTACCGGCCGGGCGTCCGCCGTACTGTGACGGGGCGCCGCCCCACCGATCGGGCGTCCCGCCTCACCGCACCGAGACGAAGTCCTCCGCGTCCCGTCCGGCCCGTGCCACCGGCGCGGCCAGTGGGCGTCCCACCGCCACCGCTCCCAGCGGGTCCCACGTCTCCGGCAGGTCCAGCACCTCGCGCACCACGGAGCGGCAGAACATCGTCGAGGACACCCACGCCGACCCCAGCCGTTCACCGGCCAGCGCCACCAGGAAGTTCTGGATGCCCGCTCCCGCGGCGACCACGAACATCTCGCGCTCCGCGGTGTCCCGCCGCTCGTCCCCGTACGTGTGGGAGCCGTCCATCACCAGGCACGGCACCACCAGGTACGGCGCCCGGCGCAGCACGTCACCGCGCCGCACCCGCTTCGCGATCGACTCCTCGCTCCTGCCGTCGCGCCGCAGATCGGCGATCCACGCGTCCCGCATCGCGTCGAGCAGCCGGGTCCGCGACTCCTCGGACTCCAGCAGGACGAACCGCCACGGCGTCGTGTGGTGCGGCGCGGGCGCCGTCACGGCGGCGGCCACGGCCCGCCGCACCGCCCCCGGGTCCACCGGGTCGTCGGTGAACTCGCGCACCGTGCGCCGCAGGGTCACCGCTTCCCGCACCGCCTCCGACGTACCGAGCCGGAACATGTCGTCGGCCGCGCCCCGCACCATCGCCCGAGCGCCGCCCGCCGAGTCCGTCGGGTCCACCACGTGGCCGAGCCCCCGGACCACCGCGACCGGCAGCCCCGCGGCCTTGCCCTTGACCAGGTCACCGGCCGCGGCCAGCTCGTCGGCGGTGGCCACCACGGTCGCGCTCAGCGGATTGCCGTACGCGTCCGTGCCGCCGCGCAGATCGTCCAGCACCAGGACCCCGGCCGCCCCGATGGCCACATCGGTCAGCCCGCTGCGCCAGGGGCGCCCGAAGGTGTCCGTGACGACGACGCCGACCTCGACGCCGAGGCCGTCCCGCAGCCCGTCCCGGATCGCCCGCGCCGAGGCGTCCGGGTCCTCGGGCAGCAACAGCACCGTCCCGGCAGGGGTGTTCGAGGCGTCGACCCCGGCCGCGGCCATGACCAGGCCCTGCCGGTTCTCCACGATGCGCAGCGTGCCGCGCCGCGCCACCACCCGTACCGTCTCGGCGTCGATCGCGGCCTCCCGGTCGGCGGCCTCGACGATCCGGCCCTCCGCCTTGGAGACGATCTTCGAGGTGACCAGCAGCACGTCGCCGTCGACCAGCCCCGGTTCGGCCGCGGCGATCAGCTTCGCCAGGTCGTCCCCGGCCCGCACCTCGGGCATCCCGGGCAGCGCCCAGACCCGGTAGCCCGGCGGGGAAGAAGGAGAGGAAACGGAGGAAGGAGAGAACGCGGGGGGAGAAGCGGAGACGGCGGAAGAAGGAGCAGCGGCGTCGGGGGACTCGGCGCTCACGCCCGTACCTCCTCGGCCAGTGCCAGCGCCTGCCGCGCCATCTCCGCAGTGGCGTCGACGTCGGTCATCATCAGCGGCACGGCGCGGCAGCGGATGCCCGCGGCCTCCACCTCGTCGACCACCCCGGCGTCCACGGTGTCGACGAGCCATCCGTCGAGCAGCCCGGAACCGTAGTGCCGGGCCACGGCCGACGCCGTCGACTCGACGCCCACCGCGGCGAGCACCTTGTCCGCCATGCCGCGCACGGGCGCGTCCCCGACGATGGGGGAGAGGCCGACGACCGGAACCCCGGCCTCCGCGACGGCCTCCCGGATGCCGGGCACGGCGAGGATCGTCCCCACCGACACGACGGGGTTGGACGGCGGGAAGAGGATCACGTCGGCCTCGGCGAGGGCCTCCAGCACGCCCGGTGCGGGCTTGGCCTGCTCGGCGCCGACCGGAACGACCGCCTGCGCCTCGACCGAGGCGCGCAGCTTCACCCAGTACTCCTGGAAGTGGATCGCCCGGCGTTCGCCGTCGATGTCGACCGCGACGTGCGTCTCGACCCGGTCGTCGGACATCGGCAGCAGCCGGACCCCCGGCTTCCAGCGCGCGCAGAGCGCCTCGGTGACGGCGCTCAGCGGGTAGCCCGCGCCCAGCATCTGCGTGCGGACGATGTGCGTGGCGAAGTCGCGGTCGCCGAGCCCGAACCACTCGGGCCCCACGCCGTACGCCGCGAGCTCCTCCTTGACATGGAAGCTCTCGTCCGTACGCCCCCAGCCCTGCTCCTCGTCGATGCCACCGCCGAGGGTGTACATCACGGTGTCGAGGTCGGGGCAGACCTTCAGCCCGAACAGATGGATGTCGTCACCGGTGTTGCCGATCACCGTGATGTCCGCTTCGGGCGCGGCCTGCTTGAGGCCACGCAGAAAACGAGCACCGCCGATACCGCCGGCCAGAACCACAATGCGCATGCAGACAGTCTGTCAGGCGCAGCCTGATCCTTGCGGGGGTGGTGGTGGGCGACGGGAGGGACTGTCAGGCGCAGCCTGATCCTTGCGGGGGTGGTGGTGGGCGACGGGAGGGGTTGTCAGGCGGGTACGACGTCCGCGGTCGCCGGGGAGCACTGGGCGGCGTGCATCGGCATCTCGGTCAGGCCGGGGTAGTAGACGTGCAGGCTGACGGCCGGTTCGAGCGAGTCGTTGACCACTTCGTGCACGTAGCCGGGGGCGAAGACCCGCTGCGCGCCGGGGCCCAGGGTCCGGGCGGCGCGTTCGGTGCGCTCGCTCAGCCGGCCTTCCAGGACGGTCAGTACGCCGGAGGAGGGGCCGTGGTCGTGGTGTCCGCTGCCCTGGCCGGGCACCCAGCTGAGCAGCCAGACCTCGTAGCCGGGCCCCGTGTGCAGCCGGTGGTACCAGCGGGTGGTGGCGTCGTACTGGACGAGCGGCTCCCACCGTGCGCGGTCGGCGGCGATGCGGCGGGCGAGCCCGACGAACTCGGCCACGGTGGTGGGGTGCTCGCGGGGCGGCTGGAGGAGGTGCTGGACTTCGAGGATGTCGCCGGCGATCTGGAGGTCGCTGTTGCTGTTCATGGATGAGGTGGTTCCTCGGCATGGGAGGTGCGTGTGCGGGGTGTCGCGGAGACCGGAGAGCCGCGGCCGGGCGGGAGGAAGCCCCGCGGAACGCTCTGCGGATCTGCGGAGAAGCTCCGCGCGGAAGAGCTGGATCAGAGCCGGTGCCCTGGGGGCATCAACAGCTGTGACAGCTGGAACAGCAACAGCGGGCCTGGACAGCGGTACGGAACCCACGGACGTGGGTGGCGTACATCGCTGCGGTCGCTGGCATGCAGTCAAGGAGACCGGCTCGATTCTCCGCTGTCAACCCGGTGCCCGGTTCGGCGGCAATGTTTCACCCCATCCGGTCGGGCGGAGTGAAGAAAGGTTTATTCGGCTGTGGCGGCGGAGATGTGGCGCACCAACCGTGCCCGTGAACGCCCCTGAGGCCCCGTGACCCGACTGTGATCTTGGTCGCTTCGGTGATCGAATCCGAAACATGCGGGTGGCCCCACCCGTCTCACCCCGTGAGAGGCGAGGCGTGATGAGACCCACGACATATGTCAGTTTTTTGCCGATTTGCACACTTTCTGCATATGTTTGGTTCCGCAGAGTGAATACCGGGGCCGATAGCAGATCTTCGCTTGACTGGCTCGGAGCTACACACTTGTAATTTCACTCGTGTCGTTCGGCCGCGATCAGTAACGGCTGCATCACGGGGACGCAAGAGACAGACGAGGGGCGCACATGACCGAGCTGTTCCAGCAACTGCTGGTCGAGGACGCGGACGAGGAACTCGGCTGGCAGGAGCGCGCACTGTGCGCCCAGACCGATCCCGAGTCCTTCTTTCCCGAAAAGGGCGGATCCACCCGCGAGGCCAAGAAGGTCTGCCTCGCCTGCGAGGTCCGGTCCGAATGCCTTGAATACGCCCTTTCCAACGACGAACGCTTCGGGATCTGGGGCGGTCTTTCGGAACGTGAGCGACGCCGCCTGAAAAAGGCCGCCATCTGATCCGCGGAACCCCGCGACGAAGAGACAGAAGACGAGACGGGGCCCGCGCCGCGGCGAGCGGGACGGGCGGGGCAGGCGGGGCGGATGGCCCGCCCTCCCACGGCGCACGACCCGGCACGGCGCACGGCCGTCCCGCAGCGCATGACCCTCCACCGTGTACGGCCTGCCGCTGTGTACGGCCCACCCCGCGGACCCACCACCCGCGACAACCGAAACCCCGGACCTCCCGGACGCCCGAGAACCCGGAAACCCCGGACCCCCGGGCCCCGAAACCCGGACCGTGACCGACCATGGCCCGCCGCCTGCACCTTGCCCGCAGGCGACGGGCCATCGCCGTACCCGTGCCGTACCCGCTCCGCCGCCGTCCCGCAGCGTCGGCACCGGTACTGGGGCCCGTGCCGAAACCCGTGCCGGCACAGGGCTCCGCAGCCCTCCCGTCATGCCCCGTTCGAGCGCTCGGCGCCACCGCGGTTATCCGTACCGTTAGTGTGGGGCCCCGTCCGAGACGCGCCAACGCCCTGACGGAGCGCGCGTGTACACCGATGCAGCCCCCGGGGGGACGCCCCCCGGACCCGGCCGGAGGGCCCGTACCTCGATGTCCGTGCACAGCCAATCGGCGGCGCCGTACGCGGCCGCCGCCGCCCCCGAGTTCCCCCGGCATGTCGTCACCGCCGTGCTCGTCTCCCACGACGGAGCACGCTGGCTGCCCGACGCGCTCGCCGGAGTGCTCGGGCAGGAACGTCCCGCGCAGAACGTCGTCGCCGCCGACACCGGCAGCGCCGACGACTCCGCGCAACTGGTCACCGAGGCGCTGGGCGCCGAACGCGTCCTGCACCTCGCGCGCCGTACGAGCTTCGGCACCGCCGTCGACGAGGCGGTCCGCACGGCCGGTGTCCTCACCCCCGAGGAACTGCCGTACCTGAAGCGCCCCAGCGGCTGGGACCCCGTCAGCAGGACCTGGCGCGACGACGCGTACGAACTGCCGGAGCTGCCGCACGGCGAACCGGTGCAGTGGCTCTGGCTGCTCCACGACGACTGCGCCCCCGCCCCCGACGCCCTCGCCGAGCTGCTGCG
This sequence comes from Streptomyces sp. NPDC001732, assembly GCF_053596315.1. NCBI lineage: Bacteria > Bacillati > Actinomycetota > Actinomycetes > Kitasatosporales > Streptomycetaceae > Streptomyces > Streptomyces sp. NPDC001732. Next base: position 5,048 of record NZ_JBSFFY010000017.1, on the reverse strand, counting down.
CGTCGTGGACACCGACCCGCACGCCGCGATCGTCGGGCCCAAGCTCCGCGGCTGGTACGACCGCAGGCAGCTGCTGGAGGTCGGCGTCTCCATCGCCAACAGCGGACGCCGCTGGACCGGGCTCGACCGGCGCGAGCAGGACCAGGGCCAGCACGACCAGGTCCGCACCGTGCTCTCCGTCTCCACCGCGGGCATGCTGATCCGCCGTGACGTCTGGGAGGAGCTCGGCGGGTTCGACCGCAGGCTCCCCCTGATGCGTGACGACGTCGACCTGTGCTGGCGCGCGCACGTCGCGGGACACCGGGTGCTCGTCGCCCCCGACGCCGTCCTCCGGCACGCCGAGGCGTCCGCCCGCGAACGCCGCCCCATCGACTGCGCGGGACGCTCGGTCGCTTCCCCGCACCGCGTCGACAAGGCCGGCGCCGTCTACACGATGCTGGTCAACGCACGCGCCAAGGCCCTGCCCTGGGTGCTGCTCCGGCTCGTCGTCGGCACCCTGCTGCGCACCCTCGCCTACCTCGTCGGCAAGGTGCCCGGCCAGGCCCTCGACGAGGTCGCCGGGCTCTTCGGCACCCTGCTGCGGCCCGGACGGATCCTCTCGGCCCGGCGCGCCCGCGGCAAGGGCGCCGTCGACCAGGCCGAACTGCGCGGCCTCTTCCCGCCGCCCGGCGCCACCGTCCGCGCCACCGTCGAGCAGGTCGCCGGCAACCTCGGCAGCGGCTCCGACGCCGACTCCGGGGGCTCCCGGCACGGCGCCGTGGAGTCCGGCCCCGGCGGCGACGACGCCGACTTCCTGGAGATCGAGCAGTTCGCGCGGCTGAAGCGGATCGGCCGCAAGCCGGGCCCGGTGCTCTTCGTCGTCCTGCTGCTCGTCTCGTTCGTCGCCTGCCGCGGCCTCTTCGGCGGCGGCTCGCTGATGGGCGGCGCGCTGCTGCCCGCCCCCGCCGACGTCTCCGACCTGTGGAGCAAGTACGCGGACGGCTGGCACCCGGTCGGCACCGGCGGTACCCAGACCGCGCCGCCCTACCTCGCCGTGCTCTCGGCCCTGTCCGCGCTGTTCCTCGGCTCGACCGGCTTCGCGCTCACGCTCCTGCTGGTCTGCTCCGTCCCGCTCGCCGGACTCACCGCGTACTTCGCCTCCCGGCCGCTGCTCGAATCCAGGCTGCTGAGGGCCTGGGCGAGCGTCGCGTACGCCTTCCTGCCCGCTGCGACCGGCGCCCTGGCGACCGGCCGCCTCGGGACCGCCGTACTGGCCGTGTTCCTCCCGCTGATCGCCCGTGCCGCCGTCTCCGCGCACGGCCTGCGCGCCGCCGGCGGTGCGCGGGGCAGCTGGCGCGCCACCTGGGCATACACCCTGCTCATCACCTTCGTGATGGCGTTCACCCCCATCGTCTTGCCGCTCGCCGTCGTCCTCGGCATCGGCGTGCTCGTCCTGCGCCGCGACGACATCGCCGCCTACGGCCTCCGCTTCCTCGCCGCGATCGGCACCCCGCTGCTCGTGCTCGCGCCCTGGTCGCTCTCGCTGCTCGCCAACCCCTCCCGGTTCTTCGAAGAGGCGGGCCTGGACATCGGTACGGGCACGGCCTCCGCGCTCGACCTGCTCGGCATCAGCCCCGGCGGCCCCAAGGCCGCGGGCAGCGTGCTGCTGTTCGGCATCGTGCTCGCCGCCCTGGCCGCGCTGCTGCGCGGGGAGCGGCAGTTCGCGGTGCGCACCGCGTGGACGGTCGCGCTCGTCGCGATGGTCTTCGCCGCACTGGCCAACGGCTCCGGCTGGGCGGGCCCCGCCACCCTCGTGTACGGCATCGCGCTGATCGCCGCCGCGCTGGTCGGTGCGGACGGCGCCCGGGTGCGCGTCGCCGAGCTCAGCTTCGGCTGGCGGCAGCCCGTCGCCGTGCTGATCGCCCTCGCCGCGGGCCTCGCCCCGGCCCTGGCCGCCGTGAGCTGGATGATCGGCGGCGCCGCGGGCCCGCTGGAGCGCCGCGACCCGGTGCAGGTGCCCGCGTTCGTGGCGGAGGAGAGCGCCACCCGCGACCAGCCGCGCACCCTGGTGCTCGGCGGCTCCTCGCCCTCCACCGTCTCGTACACCCTGGTACGCGGCTCCGGGGCGCGCCTCGGGGACGCCGAACTGGTCGGGGCGGGCGGCAGCAACAGCCACCTCGACAAGGTCGTCGCCAACCTGGTCGCGGGCTCCGGCGCCGACCAGGGCGGCCAGCTCAGCGGCTTCGCGATCCGTTACGTACTGGTGCGGGACGGCGCCCCGAAGCAGATGAGCCGGGTCCTCGACGCGACCCCGGGCCTCAGCCGGCTGAGCCAGCTGGACGGCAGCGCACTGTGGCGGGTCGACCGCCAGGTCGCCCGGATCATGATCGTCCCGCCCGGCGAGGGCGGCGAACAGCTGCCCGTCGGCTCCCTCCCGGTCGAGGCGCACAGCAAGATCCCGGCGGGCGGCTCCGGCCGGGTGCTGCGGATCGCGGACGCCGCCGACCCCGGCTGGCAGGCCACGCTCGACGGCCGGCCGCTGACCCGCAAGACCGTCGACGGCTGGGCCCAGGGCTTCGAGCTGCCCGCCGAGGGCGGCACGCTGGACCTCACCTACGAGATCCCGTTCACCCACACCGCCTGGATCTGGGCCCAGTGCGGGCTGGCGCTCGTCCTGCTGGTCCTCGCCCTGCCGGGCCGACACCGCGAGATCGACGACGATCTGCCCGAGGAGACCGTGACGGTCCCCGCGGAGCCGATCGCGGGCGAGGGACGCCGGGCCCGCAGGCTGCGCGCGGCCGCCCAGGCGGAAGCTGCGGCCGAACCGGACGCGACCGCCGCCTCCGGGCAGGCGCCGGAAGCGCCGGGGGAGCACGTCCCGGCCCAGCGGGCTGAGGAGCACACCCCCGACCCCCTCCCCGCCCAGCAGCCGCAGCCGTACCAGGACGGCGACGGCCAGTACGCGGCGGTGCCGCAGCAGCAGTACGGCGAATGGGACGGGCAGCAGTACCAGGAAACCGGCTACCAGCAGTACCCGGACAACGGGTACGACGGGGGCCGGTACCAGGAGAGCCCGTACCGGAACGGCCAGTCGCAGGACGGCCCGTACCGGGACGGCCAGTACCAGGACGGCGGGTACGGCACGCACCAGGAACCCGCCGCCGACGACCCGTACCGGCAGAACGCCTACGACCCGTACGGCTACGCCCAGCAGCAGCAACAACAGCAGCAGTACGAGCCGCAGACCGGCGCGTACCCGCCCCCGGCGCCCTACGACCAGGGCGGCCACCCGGCCCAGTACGGCCCGCAGAACCCCGACGAGAACCCCGCCCCGGGCCAGAACCCGTGGCCGACCGGTAACGCATCGCGAGGCGAGTCCGAGTGAAGTCCACCAGCAGCCTGTCCCTCATCGCGGGCACCGTCGCCCTCGCCGCCGTCACCGGATTCGCCGTGCTCACCGCGCCCGGCGACGGGGACACGACCCCGGCGACGGCCGCCGCGCGACTGCCGGTGGAACGGTCCGCCCTGCTCTGCCCGGCCCCCGGCCTCGCGGACCTCTCGGAGACGACCTACACGTCCTTCACCCCGGCGGGCGACGGCGCGGGCGAGGCCGGCACGGCCGAACTGACACCGACCGCGACGTCCGCGATCACGGACGGGAAGACGGACGACGGCAAGGGCGACAAGAAGGACGAGGAGAAGAAGGACGACAAGCAGGCGGACGCCGGAAAGCCGCTCGTCTCCCTCAAGGAGCCCGGCAAACCGGCCGTCGCCGAGAAGTCCGGCGCCGACACCCCCGCCCTGGTCGGCACCGCCACCGGCCGCCTGGCCCCCGGCTGGACCGCCCAGCAGACCACCATGGTCGAGGCGGGCGAGGCCCGCGGCCTGCTCGGCGTCAGCTGCACCGTCCCCGACACCGACTTCTGGTTCCCGGCCGCGAGCACCGCGAAGTCCCGCCAGGACTACGTCCACCTGACCAACCCGGACGACACCGCGGCCGTGGCCGACATCGAGCTCTACGGCCCCGAGGGCCCCCTCAAGTCCGAGGTCGGCGAAGGCATCACGGTGCCCGCCCGGTCCAGCGTCCCGGTCCTGATCTCCACGCTCACCAGCGAGGTCGTCGAGGACGCGACCGTCCACGTCACCACCCGCACCGGACGCGTCGGCGCGGCCGTCAGGACCGCGGACGACAAGACCGGCAGCGACTGGCTGGCCGCCTCCACCGACCCGACGGGCACCCTGGTGATGCCCGGCATCCCCGACGACGCCACCTCGGTGCGCCTCGTGGCCTTCGCGCCCGGCGACGACGACGCCGACCTGGAGGTGAAACTGCTCGGCAAGACCGGCGCGATCACCCCGGCCGGCAACGACGGCCTCCACGTCAAGTCGCGAATGACCGCGAGCATCGACCTGAAGGACCTCACCAAGGGCGAAGCCGGCTCCCTGCTGCTCACCCCGGAGAAGGGCGGGAAGGGCACCCCCGTCGTCGCCGCACTGCGCGTGGTCCGCGGCTCCGGCGACAAGCAGGAGGTCGGCTACATCCCGGCGACGGGCCCGGTGGGCGCGCGGGCCACCGTGGCCGACAACCGGGCCGAGGGCTCGGTGCTCTCGCTGACCGCCCCGGAGGCCGCCGCCACGGTGAAGGTCACCGCGTCGGCGGGCAGCGGGGGCGGCGAAAAGATCGTCAAGAAGTACACGGTCAAGGGCCGTACGACGCTCGCGTTCGTCCCGCCCGTGCCGTCCGGACTCAAGGGCGGCTACGCCCTGACGGTGGAGACGGAGTCGGGCGGCCCGGTCCACGCCGCGCGCACCCTCACCGTCACGCAGGACGGCATCAAGATGTTCACCGTGCAGACCCTGCCGAACGACCGGGGAACGGTCGAGGTGCCCGAGGCCGTCCAGGACCTCTCCGTCCTGCGGGACTGAGGGCCGCACGGAAGGGGCCTGCGGGACCGGGGGCCGGGAGAGCGCGTGGGAGAACGGTGGTGGGGGGGGGGGGGGGCCCCCCCCCCCCCCAGGTCGGTGACCCCCCCCCCCCGACAGCAACAGGAAAAACAGCCCACAACGAA